>NZ_JAWOTE010000014.1:0-76232 GCF_033338695.1 Vibrio sp. Vb1166
TTAAAATACAAAACGCCCGATGAAGTACATCGAGCGTTTTAGTTAAAAAGTGTCAACCCATATCAGGACGGGTCATTAACCCGCTAGTATGTCGGTTGCGACTTTGTAGCTTGGGTCTTCCTTCACGTTAATTTCAACCAAGCTGCCAGCTTTGTCCAAAAGTTTACGACAATCTGGGCTTAGGTGACGAAGGTGCAGCGTTTTACCTTGAGCATTGTAACGCTCAGCCAGTGTTTCAATGGCTTCAATTGCAGAGTGATCAGTCACGCGAGAGTCTGCAAAATCGACAATCACATCTTTTGGATCTTCAGGCGCGTTAAACAACTCCAGGAAGTTAGCCGCAGAGCCAAAGAAAATAGGGCCGTGAATCTTGTACTCTTTTGAACCTTCCTCGTTTAAGCACGTGTCGGCATAGATGTGCTTAGCGTGTTGCCATGCAAACATTAATGCAGAAACGATAACACCAACCGCTACGGCAACAGCAAGGTCAGTAAGAACAGTAACAACTGTCACAAGAACAATAACGAAGAAGTCTTGCTTCGGTACGCGGCGTGCTAGCTTAAATGTTGCCCATTCGAATGTACCAATGACAACCATGAACATCACACCAACCAGAGCAGCGAGTGGGATCATTTCAATTAGCGAAGAAGCGAATAAGATAAACATCAATAGAGCGATAGCCGCAACGATACCAGATAGACGACCACGACCACCTGAGTTTACGTTGATCATCGACTGACCAATCATCGCACAACCACCCATTGCGCCAAACACAGAACACGTCATGTTTGCCATACCTTGACCGATACATTCGCGGTTAGATTGACCACGAGTATTCGTCATCTCATCTAAAACTGTCAGTGTTAGTAGAGATTCAATTAGACCAATGGCCGCTAGAATGATCGCGTATGGAAGAATGATTTGTAGAGTTTCTAGCGTAAATGGCACCGCCGGAATAGAGAAGGTCGGCAGTGAACCTGCGAGTGTTGCCGCTTCATCACCAGACATTGTACGCAGGAAGTCAACAACAGTACGAGTTTCCAGATCCAAACCAACCACTAAAGCAGTCACCGTTACGATTGCAACAAGTGAAGAGGGTACAGCCGTTGTGATTTTTGGTAGAAAGTGAATGATTGCCATAGTTAGCGCAACCAAACCAAGCATTAGTAGCATTTGGTCTTGTGGTAGCCAAGTAAGCATGCCGTTGATATCTGGCGCTTTAAACTGACCCAACTGAGCTAGGAAGATAACAATAGCCAGACCGTTCACAAAACCAATCATCACAGGGTGAGGCACGATACGGATGAACTTACCCAATTTAAACATACCAGCGGCAATTTGAAGTATACCAGCGAGCATGATGGCTGCGAATAGGTACTGGACACCGTGAGTCGCGACAAGCGAAACCATTACGACTGCCATGGCACCTGTTGCACCAGAGATCATGCCGGGACGACCACCGAAAATGGAAGTAATAAGACCAACGATGAATGCAGCGTAAAGACCGACCATCGGATCTACGCCTGCGACGAACGCAAATGCGACAGCTTCAGGAACCAATGCTAGCGCAACGGTTAAGCCTGATAGCACATCATTTTTTACGGAGTGCTTAGAAAATTGGGGAAATTCGAACATGTTTGTTTTTAAGTTCTCTTTGCAATGAGTTAAACCCGACACATATTCGTATTTGCACAAGCCACTGAGTGGTTGATTTCTAATCAAACATTGCAGTGTAAACCGTAGTATTAAAAGAGCAGCATCAGAATGGTGTCGAAAACTTGAGTCGGCGCATGCTACCGAAAAGTGTGATTAAGTTCAAGAATGATACGAATAATGGCGTACAAATGTGATCACGAATTGGTATTTATATGAACAATTTATTGGGCAAATATGAAGATAAAAAAGGCTACCAGATGGTAGCCTTTAATTTATTTATGCCGTTAAGCAGTTGAACGTAATGATTTAGCCTAGTTAAAGTTAGGCTTTGTCATCTCTGCCGATGCACGGTTTTTAGCCACTTGGCTACCTGCACCTTTAGCTTGGTAACGTTCGGTTTTGAACGGCGCTGCTGCAACCGTGATTTCGCGTAGCTCTTGAGGGCCAGGTGCTTTCGTCATCGGTGCGCTAGCGTTTAGCTTAGCAGCAACTTTAATGGCTTCGACTTTAGGCTCTGGTTTATCTACTGGCGCTTCGGCTACAATCTCTTTTGCTGCTTCAACGATAGGCTCTTCAGTAGGTGCCGTTTCTACAATGGCATCAACCGGTTCAGCATGTTCAGTTACAGGAGTTTCAACGATAGGCTCTACCGATGCTGTTTCTACTACTGCCGATTCAGCTTTTTCTGCGATTACTGTTTCAACAACAGGTGCTTCTACTACTGGAGCTTCCACTTTCGCTTCAACGGTTTCTTGAACCTTGTGTTCAACAACTGGCGCATCTGTTACGACAGGTTGCTCGCGACGAATAATCACTTTACCCATTGCCATTTCTGGACACGCAAAGCCACCTTGGATTGTAGGTACTGCTGCTACAGCTTCTTCCTTAACTCGCTCTTCCTTCTTAGGTGCTGGTTTCGGAATGTAACGTGGCATTACTTTACCCATAGCCATTTCAGGAGAAGCGACACCTCCCTTACGTAGGCGGAACGGGTTAGGGCGGCGATCACGGCCACGGCGACGACGCTGGCCGCTTGCACGCAGGTGACGTGGCGAACGACGATTACGACGTTGCTTAGACTCTGCTTGCTTGTTGTCTTGCTGTGCCTCTACCGCTGCTTCTGTTGGCTTTTCAACTTTAGCTTCAACCGTTTCTTGAGTCTTAACCGCTGTTTCTTCGGCTTTCTTCTCAATAGCTTCTTGGTCCTTAACGCGTACAGACTTGTTCAATTTGCGACGTTGGCGGCGCTCTTTCACTTTTTCTGCTTTCGCATTTTGCTGCTTCGGTTTGCTCTCTTCTGGTTTTGTTTCAGTACGAGCTTCCGCTGCTAGCTGCAGACCTTTTTCCGCTACTTTTGCGTTTGCTTTCTGCTCTTGGGCTTTATCTGCCTGTTGAGCTTTAGGTTTACGCTTTTGGTTACGGTTTTGCGGTTTATTTGTTTGTTGTTGAGCTTCGTTTTGCTCATTAGCCTGCTCATCACGAGGCTTACGACGACGTCGGTTATCGCGATTGTCGCGGTTATCACGATTATCACGCTGGTTGTTATTGCGACGACGATCGTTGCGATCACGTTTGTTACGTCGATTATCGCGATTTGGTTTTTTCTCTTCCTGAGGTTTCTGTTCTTCTTTTGTTTCTTCAGAACCACCGAATAGGAAGCTACCAAGTGCTTTAAACAGACGGCTGAATAATCCAGGTTTCTCTTCTTGTTCAACGTTTTGTTCTTTCTTCTTCGCCTCAGGAGCTGGTTTAGCTGCTGGTGCAGGTGCGGTTTGAGACGGAGCAGCAAAGCCTTTAAGAACTGGCTCTTCAATTCGTTTTGGTTTTACGTCAACTTCCGCTGGCTCTTTACCTTCTGCTTCTTTCATTGCTTCCAGTTTCTTAGGAAGTAAGTAAGAAATCAGATCGAACTCTTCGCCTTCACGAACACGGATAACTTCAAAGTGCGGTGTTTCCATATCAGAGTTAGGAACAACCGTAATTTTCACTTCTTGAATGCGTTCGATATGGTTTACTGAACGACGTTTTTCGTTCAATAAGTAAGAGGCGATTGGCACAGGTACGACTGCAAGTACTTGTGCTGTGTTGTCTTTTAGCGCTTCCTCTTCAATTAAACGAAGTACAGAAAGTGCTAGAGATTCGTTGTCGCGAACGACACCAGTTCCGCTACAGCGAGGACAGATGTGATGGCTTGCTTCTGCAAGAGAAGGGCTCAAGCGCTGGCGTGACATCTCCAACAAACCAAAGCGAGAAATACGACCGATTTGTACACGAGCGCGATCAAGACGAACGGCTTCACGTAGACGGTTTTCTACTTCTCGTTGGTGACGAACTGGGGTCATATCGATAAAGTCGATAACCACTAAGCCACCCAAGTCACGTAGACGTAATTGGCGAGCAATTTCGTCGGCTGCTTCTAGGTTCGTGTTTAGAGCTGTTTCTTCAATATCGCCGCCCTTGGTTGCACGAGCAGAGTTGATATCGATAGACGTTAGTGCTTCAGTCGGGTCAATAACAATAGAACCACCAGATGGCAGACGCACTTCACGTTGGAAAGCCGATTCAATTTGGCTTTCGATTTGGTAGTGGCTGAATAGTGGAACTTCGCCTTCATATTTCTTAACGCGGTTAAGGAAATCAGGGCGCACCAATTGAATGTGCTCTTTTGCACGTTCGTAGATGGTGTTGCTATCAATTAAGATTTCGCCAATATCACGACGCAAATAGTCACGGATTGCACGAACGATAACGTTACTTTCTTGGTGGATTAAGAATGGAGCAGGGTTAGAGTCCGCTGCACCTTTGATTGCACCCCAGTGGTTAAGTAGTACATTCAAATCCCACTCAAGCTCTTCAGCACTCTTGCCAACGCCAGCAGTACGTACGATTAGGCCCATGCCCTGAGGCAGTTCCAAAGTACTTAATGCGGCTTTTAGTTGAGTACGCTCGTCACCTTCGATTCGACGAGAAATACCGCCAGCACGAGGGTTGTTAGGCATCAGAACAAGGTAACTACCAGCAAGAGAAATGAAAGTAGTAAGAGCTGCGCCCTTGCTTCCACGTTCTTCTTTTTCCACTTGAACGATAACTTCTTGGCCTTCCGTTAGCACTTCTTTGATGCTTGGACGACCTTGGTAGGTGTAACCTTCAGGGAAATATTCGCGGGCAATTTCTTTGAGAGGGAGGAAACCGTGACGCTCGGCGCCGTAATCAACAAATGCGGCTTCTAAGCTTGGTTCGATACGTGTGATACGTCCTTTGTAGATATTCGCTTTTTTAGATTCATGACCTGGACTCTCGATATCAAGATCGAAAAGTCGCTGGCCATCAACCAGAGCGACACGCAACTCTTCTTTTTGAGTTGCGTTAATTAACATTCTTTTCATTGAAAATTCTCGTTGTCTTTTCTTTTATATCTTTCTTGTCGACTTGCCACTGTTTTTTCGCTCTTTCACGGTGCCTGATCCCATGGCTTGTATTTTGCAGCCTCCCGGCTGGAAGGGGATGCTCTCGGGCACTTCAGTCATCACAAGCCTCTTGTGGTTTCTGTTGGAAACGTAGACTTGTGACCCGCTATTTGGGCGGTAGGTACTCAACGTGAATATGCGAGGAGTAGGGTGGCAAGAGTGTTGAATTCGATGTGTCTCACGCCAATGCTGCACTCGACCTTCAACGATCTACTCACATTGCTTGAGGATAAATGATTGGTAATGAATAAAATGTAACCAAACCTTCCTTAGCAGCTGTGAACTATAGCAGTGCGCGTGGCTATCAGCAATCTGCTTTCACGCAAACGATAGAAAATTTGCCGCTAAACTCAAAATTTCTATTTTATAACTGGCTGTTTCATAAGCAATTGAGATGTGCAAACTGTTCAAGACAGAAAACAAATTGAGAACTTGATTGAGAGTTTTAATAATTTAAACAAAAGCTTGGCGAAATTTAGACCAGTATGTGCCACGGAGTGTTTCTTTTACGACAAGAATAATGTGAAGTCGCACGAAATTGAGTTTACAATACCGCCCATGAACGAAATAAGAACAAAAGTCCAGTTCGTCGATATCGACGAAGATATGGCGGGTCAGCGCATTGATAATTTTTTGCGCAACCAATTAAAAGACATTCCTAAAAGCATGATTTACCGAATTGTGCGTAAGGGCGAAGTGCGCGTAAATAAAAAGCGTATAAAAGCAGAGTACAAGTTAAAAGCAGGCGATCTCGTTCGTATTCCACCGGTGACCGTCGAGAAAAAAGATGACGATGTCGCACCAAGTACGAAACTTAACAAAGTCGCTGAGTTGGAAAATATGATTATCTTCGAAGATGGCCATATGTTGATTCTAAACAAACCATCTGGCACCGCTGTGCATGGTGGCAGTGGTTTAAAGTTTGGTGCGATTGAAGCGCTTAGGGCTCTGCGTCCTCAAGCTCGCTTTCTTGAACTTGTGCATCGTATTGACCGTGATACTTCAGGGATTTTGCTGGTTGCTAAGAAGCGTTCTGCACTTCGTCACTTGCAAGCCCAGTTTCGTGAAAAGACAGTAAAGAAGTTTTACTTAGCTCTTGTCATGGGGCAATGGAAAAGCAGTTGTAAGGTTGTGAACGCGCCACTGCTCAAAAACGAAGTGAACAGTATTGTTCGTGTTAACCCTAATGGTAAGCCGTCAGAAACGCGTTTTAAGATTTTGGAAAAGTTCGAACAAGCTACATTGGTTCAGGCGAGTCCGATTACTGGTCGAACTCACCAAATCCGAGTTCATACGCAATACACTGGTCACCCAATCGCTTGGGATGATCGCTACGGTGATCGTCGCTTTGACGCTTACACAGGTCAAGTTGGTTTAGATCGTTTGTTCCTACACGCGGCAAACATCAAGTTCCAACACCCATCAAATGATGAGTGGATGGAAATCAACGCACCGATGGAACCGAAACTAGAAAAAGTGTTGGCGGGTTTAAGAAACGCGTAACCATGTTTTCCTCGCGGATGCAAAAGGGAGCCTGTGGCTCCCTTTTATCGTATTTGGGTTAAAGGACATCGAGTCCTTGAACATGCAACATATCAATCAAATCAATCAATGGTAGTCCGACAAGTGTGTTCGGGTCTTTACCAACTAATTTCGTAAACAAGCAAATTCCCATGCCTTCGCTTTTAAAGCTGCCTGCGCAGTAAAAAGGTTCTTCCCTGTCGACGTAGCGTTTGATTTGTTCAAGCGTTAAATCTCTAAAGTGCACCTCGAAAGAATCAAAGCCGACTTCTGTATGGTTTGTGACGGTGTTATGTACCGCAAGACCAGTATAGAAAGTGATGACTTTTCCACTTTGAGCCAAAAGTTGATTTATCGCGTTATCTCTATTTAAAGGCTTGCCAACGATTTCACCATTAATGACACAAACTTGGTCACTGCCGATAACTAAACTTGCTTTATCCGTCTGGCAAGATATTGCTTTCTCTTGGGCCAGTCTCTGCACAAGTTCAGTTGGCGTTTCTTGGTCAAAAGGTGTTTCATCGCAATCAGGTGATAAACAAACGAATGGTAGTGAGAGCTTTTCAAGCAGTTGTTTACGAAAAGGGGAAGTTGAGGCTAAAACCAGTTGGTAATTTTTCATTTTGAATTACAATTCGTGGGAGCATTTCCAATAGGATAATCGATCAAAAATGATTCTGGCTAATGCTCTGTATGTTAAGCGCAAAAAAGTACAACTTTTTTGCCTTTTTCTTTGACTAATTTTGATTTGGAAGATAATATTCGCGCCCTATGCAAAAGGTAAAAATACCGCGAACGGTTGACCCAGCTAAAGCTGCACAGAAACGATTGGATTACGATGGCATCATCCAAGCTAGTCTTTTCAAGCGCTTAGTGGAAACAACTGAAGGCGTAAAACGCGACGCAGAAGTCTCATTGTCATTTGGGATGGATGAACAGCGACTCGTTGTTATCTCTGGTAAAGCTAACATCGAAGTCGATTTAGAGTGTCAGCGTTGTAATGAGGTATTCGCACATGAGTGCGAAGTTGAATTCCTTTCTACTCCTTACTACGGTGAGAAAACAGAACAGGAAGCACCAGAAATTTATGATTTGGTAGATCTAAATGAATATGGTGAATTAGACCTCATACAACTTGTTGAAGACGAGTTCATCTTAGCATTACCTCAAATTGCGATGCACGATGAAGCGGATTGTAGCGTTGATTCAAATAACATGGTTTTTGGTGAGATTCCTGAAGAAATTGAGGAAGAAAAACCGAATCCATTCGACGTTTTGAAAAGTCTGAAAAAGTAATAGGTGTGGTAGCCGATTCTTCTTCAGGTTTTTAACCCAATAGTATAGGAGTAGGGTCAATGGCCGTACAGAAAAACCGTAAAACTCGTTCTAAGCGCGGTATGCGTCGTTCACACGATGCGCTAACTACAGCTGCTCTATCTGTAGACGCGACTTCTGGTGAAACTCACCTACGCCACAACGTAACTGCTGAAGGTTACTACCGTGGTGAAAAGGTTATCAACAAGTAAGGTTGAACCTTTGCAAAGTATTACCGTTGCACTTGATGCAATGGGCGGGGATTTCGGTCCACGCGTAACAGTGCCTGCCGCCGTGCAGGCACTGTCTCATTTCCCAGAGCTAAAAGTGATTCTTATTGGTGATCAATCTCTGGTCACGTCTCAATTATCTCAACTCGGTACCTCGACCAGTTCCCGCTTGACTATTCTTCACAGCGAGAAAGTTATCTCGAACTCAGAAAAACCTTCATTGGCGTTGCGTAATAGCCAAAATAGTTCTATGCGTATGGCTATCGATTTGGTTTCTGAGCAGAAAGCGGATGCTTGTGTTAGTGGTGGCAACACCGGTGCATTAATGGCACTATCGCGTTTCATTCTTAAGTTACTTCCCGGCATTGAACGTCCTGCTTTAGTTTCCGCTTTACCGACGATTACCGGAAAGCGCACTTGGATGCTAGATCTGGGGGCGAATGTATCGTGCGATGCTGATAGCTTGTTCCAATTTGCTGTAATGGGCAGTGCATTAGCTGAAGAACACTTGGGTCGTCCTCCTCGCGTTGCTGTACTCAATATTGGCGCAGAAGAGATTAAAGGTAACGATTTAGTCAAACGTTGCGCAGAAATGCTTTCTCAGACCGATGCGATTAACTTTGTCGGTTATATTGAAGGTAATCAAATTTTGCATGATGTTGCTGACGTCATTGTTTGTGATGGATTTGTCGGCAACGTATGCTTAAAAGCCAGTGAGGGAACAGCTCAACTTTTTATCGAAAAAATTAAAACCAGCATAATGGCATCAACGATAAAGGGTTGGATAGCTAGAAAGTTGTTTTCTAGGCTGTTTAATGAACTAAAAACACTGAACCCCGACCAGTATAACGGCGCAAGTTTGCTAGGATTGCGCGGCATTGTCATAAAAAGCCATGGAAGTGCGGATGTATCTGCGATTGTCAATGCACTTGGCGAGGCAGTACACGAGGTCAAACGACAAGTACCAAGCCGTATTAGCGATCGTTTGGAAGCGGTTTTACTCGAGAGGCATTATTAGTCTTCATGTATAGCAAAATTTTAGGTACTGGCAGCTACCTGCCATCTCAGGTGCGTACAAACGCAGATCTAGAGAAAATGGTAGATACAAGTGATGAGTGGATCGTTGCTCGCACGGGTATTAAAGAGCGTCGAATTGCTGCAGAAAACGAGACTGTAGCAGACATGGCATTCTACGCAGCTGAAAACGCTATCGATATGGCGGGTATTGATAAAAACGATATCGACCTGATTATCGTAGCCACAACGAGCAGTAGCCATACTTTCCCTTCATCTGCGTGTCAGGTGCAGGCAAAGCTTGGCATTAAAGGTTGTCCAGCTTTTGACTTAGCCGCTGCTTGTTCTGGTTTTGTGTACGCATTATCTGTTGCAGACCAACATATCAAATCTGGTATGTGCAAAAACGTACTTGTGATTGGTTCAGATGCTTTGTCTAAAACGTGTGATCCGACAGACCGTTCAACCATTATCCTATTTGGTGATGGTGCCGGAGCCGTTGTCGTAGGCGCTAGCCAAGAGCCTGGCATTATCTCTACCCACATATACTCGGATGGTCAATTCGGAGAGCTTCTAAGCCTACCTGTACCTGTGCGGGGGCAAGATGCGGATAAATGGCTTCATATGGCTGGGAACGAAGTATTCAAAGTCGCTGTCACTCAGCTATCGAAACTAGTAAAAGATACGCTTGAAGCCAACAACATGCATAAGTCTGAACTAGACTGGCTAGTGCCGCACCAAGCGAACTACCGCATTATTTCAGCGACAGCGAAGAAACTTTCGATGTCACTAGACCAAGTCGTGATTACACTTGATAAACACGGCAACACATCAGCTGCGACGGTGCCAACAGCACTAGATGAAGCGGTACGTGATGGTCGTATTAAACGCGGTCAAACTCTGCTTCTTGAAGCGTTTGGCGGCGGATTCACTTGGGGCTCGGCCCTTGTGAAGTTCTAAGTTTCACAAGAATTCAAAATTTAAGGTGCACTTGGTGCATCTTATTTCTTTTTACTTTGCTTAAAGGAAAACAACATGAGCAAGTTTGCTATCGTATTTCCAGGTCAAGGTTCTCAAGCTGTAGGTATGCTTGCAGAACTAGGCGAACAATATGACGTAGTAAAACAAACATTTGCAGAAGCATCTGACGCACTAGGTTACGATCTATGGGCGCTTGTTCAAAATGGACCTGCAGAAGATTTAAACGAGACTTTCCGTACTCAACCAGCTTTGCTAGCTTCATCTGTTGCAATCTGGCGTGTATGGCAGGAACTTGGCTTAGAGCAACCAGCAAACCTAGCCGGTCACAGCCTAGGTGAGTACTCAGCACTTGTATGTGCGGGTGTTATTGACTTTAAAGAAGCCATCAAGCTGGTTGAATTACGTGGTCAACTTATGCAAGAAGCAGTACCAGCTGGTACTGGCGCAATGTACGCGATTATCGGTTTGGCTGATGATGCGATTGCAAAAGCGTGTGAAGACGCAGCGCAAGGCGAAGTGGTCTCTCCAGTAAACTTTAACTCGCCTGGTCAAGTCGTTATCGCTGGTAGCAAAGACGCAGTAGAGCGAGCTGGTGCGCTATGTAAAGAAGCTGGTGCGAAGCGTGCGCTTCCTCTTCCTGTTTCAGTACCTTCACACTGTGCACTTATGAAGCCAGCAGCGGAAAAACTTGCTGTAGCTCTCGAGTCTATCGAATTTAACTCACCACAGCTGCCAGTTATCAACAACGTTGATGTGGTTGCTGAGACAGATCCTGCAAAAATCAAAGATGCGCTTGTTCGTCAGCTACATAGCCCAGTTCGTTGGACTGAGACAGTTGAACTGATGCACGAACAAGGCGTAGAAAATCTTCTTGAGCTTGGTCCTGGTAAAGTTTTAACAGGTCTAACAAAACGTATCGTGAAAACGCTAACTGCAGCCGCAGTGAATGATATCGCATCGCTAGACGCTGCGAAGTAATCCATCAAGCGATAAATTTGCGATAAGAAAAGGAAACACAACATGATGAATCTAGAAGGTAAGATCGCGCTAGTTACCGGCGCAAGCCGTGGTATTGGCCGCGCGATCGCGGAACTTCTTGTCGAGCGAGGTGCTACGGTTATCGGTACTGCTACTTCTGAAAGTGGTGCGGCTGCTATCAGCGAGTATCTTGGTGATAACGGTAAAGGCTTAGCGCTTAACGTGACTGATGTCGAGTCTATCGAAGCGACATTAAAAACGATCAACGAAGAATTTGGTGTGATCGATATTCTGGTGAATAACGCTGGTATTACTCGTGACAACCTATTGATGCGCATGAAAGATGATGAGTGGAACGACATCATCGATACCAACCTAACGCCAATCTACCGCATGTCTAAAGCGGTTTTACGCGGTATGATGAAAAAACGTGCGGGTCGTATCATCAACGTAGGCTCTGTTGTTGGTACCATGGGTAATGCTGGTCAAACTAACTACGCAGCAGCGAAAGCGGGCGTGATTGGTTTTACTAAATCAATGGCTCGTGAAGTTGCGTCTCGTGGTGTAACAGTGAACACTGTTGCTCCTGGTTTCATCGAAACTGACATGACTAAGGCGCTAAATGATGACCAACGTGCGGCAACTTTGTCGAACGTGCCAGCAGGTCGTTTAGGTGACCCACGTGAAATTGCATCAGCAGTAGTTTTCCTTGCTTCTCCTGAAGCAGCGTACATTACTGGTGAAACTTTGCATGTAAATGGTGGCATGTACATGGTTTAATGCGACAGTTTATGCAAAATAAGCTATTTTACATTGTGAAAAATAGCCTATAGTTGCAGTTAACTGTCATGAACTTGTCATGCTTATGCGCAAGATTTGTGCATGATTTAAGTCAAAAATGTATTGAAATTCGGTTAAATTCGCTAATTTTGTGGTTTGACCAGCAAGGACCCCCTTGCAACTTTCAATAGTTCGAATAAACTACGGAATCATCGCATTAGGCGAAATCTGTAAAGGAAAAGAAAAATGAGCAACATCGAAGAACGCGTAAAGAAAATCATTGTTGAACAGCTAGGTGTAGACGAAGCAGAAGTTAAAAACGAAGCTTCTTTCGTTGACGATCTAGGTGCTGATTCTCTAGACACTGTAGAACTAGTTATGGCTCTAGAAGAGGAATTCGACACTGAGATTCCTGACGAAGAAGCTGAGAAGATCACTACTGTTCAAGCTGCAATCGACTACGTAAACAGCGCTCAGTAATTAGCTCTCCCAGGCGGTCTCCTAGACCGCCTGTGTTCTTTCTAACTTCTTCTATCCTCTCATAGAAATATTCAATTCCCGGAGAATTATATCGTGTCCAAGCGTCGTGTAGTTGTCACTGGCATGGGTATGTTGTCACCGGTAGGCAACACAGTAGAATCATCTTGGAAAGCCCTGCTAGAAGGTCAAAGTGGTATCGTAAATATCGAGCACTTTGATACTACGAACTTCTCAACTCGTTTTGCAGGTCTTGTTAAAGATTTCGATTGCACAGAGTACATGTCTAAAAAAGATGCTCGTAAGATGGACCTTTTCATCCAGTACGGCATTGCAGCGGGTATTCAAGCTCTTGATAACTCTGGCTTACAAATTACCGAAGAAAATGCGGCTCGAGTTGGTGTTGCTATCGGCTCAGGCATTGGCGGTCTTGACCTTATCGAAACTGGCCATACTGCATTAGTAGACAAAGGCCCTCGCAAAGTTAGCCCATTTTTTGTTCCTTCGACCATTGTAAACATGGTTGCAGGTAACCTATCTATCATGCGTGGTCTTCGTGGTCCAAATATCGCGATTTCTACCGCATGTACTACTGGCCTGCATAATATCGGCCATGCAGCACGTATGATTGCCTACGGCGATGCAGATGCGATGGTTGCTGGTGGTGCAGAAAAAGCTTCTACGCCTCTTGGCATGGCTGGCTTCGGTGCAGCTAAAGCACTATCTACTCGTAATGAAGAGCCTCAAAAAGCGTCTCGCCCATGGGATAAAGGCCGTGATGGTTTTGTTCTAGGTGATGGTGCTGGCATGATGGTGCTTGAAGAGTACGAACACGCAAAAGCACGTGGCGCGAAGATTTACGCAGAACTGGTTGGTTTTGGTATGTCTGGTGATGCTTACCACATGACATCTCCAAGCGAAGACGGCTCTGGTGGTGCACTTGCGATGGAAGCGGCGATGCGTGACGCTAACATCACAGGTACTCAAGTAGGTTATGTGAATGCTCACGGTACTTCTACTCCTGCTGGTGATGTTGCAGAAATCAAGGGCGTGAAACGTGCTCTTGGTGAAGAAGGTGCGAAGCAAGTTCTTGTGTCTTCAACTAAGTCTATGACGGGTCACCTATTAGGTGCTGCTGGCTCTGTTGAAGCAATTATCACGGTTATGTCTTTGGTTGACCAAATTGTTCCGCCAACCATTAACCTTGATGATCCAGAAGAAGGTCTAGACATCGACCTTGTGCCGCATACAGCGCGCAAAGTTGAAGGTATGGAGTACGCTATCTGTAACTCGTTTGGCTTTGGTGGTACAAACGGTTCTTTGATCTTCAAGAAGTTCGCTGAGTAACACTATCTAACCTAATTTAGATAAGCGAAACTTGTATTCTAACGGCTCGATGCTTAGCATTGAGCCGTTTTGTTTTATTTGTTGTCTGCTAATTTGAAGGTACGTGAATGTTTTGGGTAAATGGAGTTCCGCAAACGCATGTAGAGCTAGGTGATCGCTCATTCCAATACGGTGATGGAGGCTTTACCACCATCCTGACCCAAAATGGAGAGTTGGTTTACTGGCAGGAACATACTGAGCGCATGAGTGCTTGCCTTGACGCTTTGAAGATCTCTTCACCTGACTGGAAAGTTGTGCATGATTGGGCAAGCAAAGCGGTTTTATCTGACGCACGAGCAGGGGTGAAGATTCACGTTAGCCGCGGTATTGGCGGGCGAGGGTATAGCCCTAATGGGATTGAAAGCCCTATCGTGACGATTTCCAATTTTGCGTTTCCTTCTCATTATTCATCTTGGCAAGAACAAGGTGTGGACTTGGGCGTTTGTAATACTCGTCTAGGGATTCAACCTTTACTTGCGGGACATAAGCACAACAACCGTTTAGAGCAGATTCTCGCCAAGGCTGAAATCGACAATACAGAGTTTGCAGATGCAATAACGTTAAATGTGCAAAACCATGTCATTGAAACTACAATGGCCAACCTTTTTTGGGTTAAAGGTAATAAAGTATTTACGCCGGAGCTGACCTTATCAGGCGTTACGGGCGTAATGCGTCGTAAGGTGCTTGAGTTACTTAAAGTAAGTCATATTGAAGTCATCGAGCGGCGTTTTATACTTCCAGATTTGCTGAGTGCTGACGAGGCTTTCATGTGTAACTCAATATTAGGTGTCGCACCTATTCGCAGCATAGTGACATCGAACTCTAAGACTATATTTCCGATAGGAAAATTGACTCAACGACTGCAAGGGAATTTAACTACGTGATTAAAAAACTGTTGGCTTTTGTTGTGCTGATCGCAGTGATAGGCGCAGCAGCTGTTTTTTATATAATTTCACAGGCTAAACAATACGTTGAAAAGCCTATTCTATTGGAACAACCTCAGCTGTTTACTGTAGAAAGTGGTACAAGCTTTCATCATGTCATGCGCGCCTTAGTTGAAGATGAGGTGATTGAAACATCGGAGTATATCCGTTTAATTCCTCACTTATATCCAGAATTGTTGCAAGTGCGAGCGGGTACTTACCAACTTGAGCCTGGTATGTCACTTTCGCAAACATTGGAGCATCTGAATACTGGAAAAGAATACCAGTTTGCGATCACTTTTGTTGAAGGCAGCCGCTTTTCTGAATGGGTAGATCAACTAAAAAGTGCTCCTTATTTAAAGCATGATTTAACCGATCTTTCAGAAAAAGAAATGGCTGCGAAGCTCGGAATTGAGAGAGAAAAGCTAGAAGGGTTGTTTTTAGCAGAAACCTACCATTACACAGCGGGTGCGAGTGAAAGCCAGTTATTAAAACGAGCGCATCGAAAACTCAATAAAATACTGGACGCTAGCTGGGAAGCTCGTCAAGAAAAGCTGCCATTACAGGATAAATATGAAGCCTTGATTCTCGCGTCTATCATCGAGAAAGAGACGGCTATTGATTCTGAGCGTGAGCGCGTCGCTTCTGTGTTTATCAACCGATTGAACAAACGCATGCGGTTACAAACTGATCCGACAGTTATTTATGGTATGGGTGATGCATACGATGGCAATATTCGTAAGAAAGATTTGCGTACGCCGACACCATATAACACTTATACCATCAATGGTTTGCCACCAACACCGATTGCGATGGCTGGTGAAGCTTCCATTGAAGCGGCTTTGAATCCAGAAAGCAGCAACTATTTATATTTTGTAGCAAGTGGAAAGGGCGGACATGTATTTTCGAAATCCCTTGCTGAGCACAACCGTGCTGTTCGTGCCTATTTAAGAGAACTAAGAAAGAACAAATGATGAAAGCAAACTTTATTGTCGTTGAAGGCCTAGAAGGCGCGGGTAAAAGCACTGCGATTAAAACCGTTTTAGATACGCTAAAAGCGGCAGGTATTGAGGATATCGTAAATACCCGTGAGCCAGGAGGCACACCGCTAGCAGAAAAAATGCGCGCTCTGGTGAAAGAAGAGCACGAAGGCGAAGAACTTAAGGACATGACGGAGTTGCTTCTTCTGTACGCTGCACGTGTTCAGTTGGTTGAGAACGTGATCAAACCAGCTTTGGAAAACGGTCAGTGGGTGGTTGGTGACCGACACGATATGTCGTCGCAAGCTTATCAAGGTGGTGGCCGTCAGATTGACGCATCGTTAATGAAAAATCTCCGGGATACAACGCTTGGTGATTTTAAACCTGCTCTCACTCTCTATATGGATATTGACCCTCGTGTTGGGCTTGAGCGTGCACGTGGGCGTGGTGAGTTAGATCGTATAGAGAAGATGGATATTAGTTTCTTCGAGCGTACACGTGAGCGTTATTTGGAGATTGCTCATGCCGATCCTTCCATCGTTATCATTAACGCAGAACAGACGATTGAAGGCGTGTCGCGTGATATTCGGGACGCTCTAAACGAGTGGCTAGCTCGTCAATAAGTGAAACGTAAATTTAGGTGACTCATGTTAAATGATTATCCATGGCTACAGCCAATATGGGATAACCTCAAAGTAGGGTTAGAGTCGGACAGAATACCAGGTGCGCTTTTATTACAAAGCGAGCAGGGCTTGGGCATCGAAAAACTTATCGAGTTTTTTAGCCAAGCACTTCTTTGCCAAAATTACGCGAGTGAAGCATGCGGTTTTTGTCATAGCTGCCAGCTAAATCAATCTCAAAACCACCCTGATTTACACTGGACCAAGCCAGAGAAAGAAGGAAAGGCGATAACGGTGGACCAAATTCGCGCTTGTAACCGTCTTGCTCAGGAATCATCTCAGCTTAATGGTTACCGCCTATTTGTAATAGAACCGGCGGACTCTATGAACGAGTCGGCATCGAATGCGCTGTTAAAGACGCTAGAAGAGCCTGGGGCAAAGTGCTTGTTTTTGCTCGTTACCCACAATCAGGAGCGTCTGCTCCCAACGATTCGTAGCCGTTGCCAACACTGGGTTGTTGCGCCTCCGTCAGCGGAACAAGCGATGCAATGGATGCACGAACAAGGGGCGAAGCAAGTTCCTGCTTATGCCTTAAAACTGAATATGGGCTCTCCAATAAAAACATTGGATGCGTTAAATAATGGTGAGCTCGAAGCTTACTTGGCTTTTGAACGCAGTTTTATTAAGGCAATGTCTTCGCCTGTTTCAGACGTTTCTGAGTGTGCTTCTTTAATCGCTAAACACTCAGAGCAATCACTAGACTGGGCATGGTATTTACTGACAGATGCTCAGAAAGCGCAGTTTGGTGTATCAGAAGCTCAAATGCTTCCGGGCGCGACAAAGTTTCAACCGGACAACTATAACGGTTTGTACTCATCAGCGAAGGCGCTGATGAACCTGAAAGCTCAGGTGCAAGCCTTTCCTGGCCTGAACCTTGAGCTACTATCAATGAATTGGTTAATTGAATCACGAGAGGCATTATGTTCGTAGATTCTCATTGTCATTTAGACAAATTGAATTACGACGATCTCCACATCAATGTGGAAGACGTTATTAACAAAGCTAAACAAGCAAACGTAACTGAACTACTTTCTGTTGGAGTAACGCTGGATTCTTTCCCGAAAATGATGGAAATGATCGAGCCTTATGACAATGTTTATGCTTCGTGCGGTGTGCACCCACTTGATGTTGAAAGCGACTTTTCGATGGACGTATTGCGCCACCATGCGTCGAATGCAAAAGTCGTCGCTATTGGCGAAACGGGTTTAGATTATCATTACAAGCCCGAAACGGCCGCGTTACAGAAAGAGCGCTTTGAGCAACACGTTGATCTTGCAGTGGAGCTCAACAAACCTTTAATTATCCATACCAGAAACGCACGTGCGGATACTCTAGATATTTTGCGTAAGGGTGGGGCAGAGAAATGTGGTGGTGTTATCCACTGTTTTACAGAAGATCTTCCATTTGCTGAAGCTGCACTGGAGCTGGGGTTTTATATTTCTATCTCGGGGATTGTTACTTTCCGTCAAGCTACAGAGTTAAAAGAAGTGGTGAAGACTCTACCTTTAGAGAAGCTTCTTATTGAGACAGATTCTCCTTACTTGGCTCCTGTCCCTCATCGTGGCAAAGAGAATCAACCCGCTTACGTTGTCGAAGTCGCTTCTTATATTGCGCAACTCAAATCGTGCTCTCTTTCTGAAGTGGCACAAAAAACCACCGAAAACTTCCGAAATCTTTTTTTGCGATGAAAAAATAATAAGAGCATAAAAAAGGAGCTTAGGCTCCTTTTTTGTTGATAAAAACAACAGATACGCTCACGAGTTTAATGTTTACTAAAAATGTTGATTTAATAACATTCAAAAATCACAAATGTAATTTTGTTACTAAAAATAACATTGAGGCGTATTTTATTTACGCCTTAAAATTAATTATATAAATAATTAATTCTTTATAAAACAGTAATATAAGTGCAATGCAAACCTTTTCATCGGCTGTTTTTGGGTGTGATCCAAGACTTGTTTTGAAACTAAATTTCGTAACTGTGTGGAAAGTTTGAGGGTCATCAATATATATTTAGAGCCGGAAAATATAATGCAGTTGTGGTTACATTTTCATTGGGTGCTAACCTTTAGGCTACGGGGGTGTGCCGTTAGTGCCCAAATAATACTTATAAATTTATCAGGAGCATAAACATGTTTAAGAACCTTTTTGCTAACCTGCAAAAAGTTGGTAAGGCTCTGATGCTTCCAGTATCAGTTTTACCAGTTGCAGGTATTTTATTAGGTGTGGGTGCTGCCCATCTAAGCTTTATTCCAGAGATCGTTTCTAATCTTATGGAACAAGCTGGTGGTTCAGTATTCGGCCAAATGGCACTTCTATTTGCAGTAGGTGTAGCTCTAGGCTTCACTAACAACGACGGTGTTGCAGGTCTTGCAGCTATCGTTGGTTACGGCATCATGACGGCAACGCTAGGTGTAATGGCGGGCGTTATGGGTGTTGAGAAAATCGATACAGGTGTACTAGGTGGTATCCTTGTCGGTGGTGTGGCTGCTTGGGCATTCAACCGTTTCTTCAAAATCCAACTTCCAGAGTACCTTGGCTTCTTCGCTGGTAAGCGCGCAGTGCCAATCATCACTGGTTTTGCTGCGATCATCCTAGGTGTTATCCTTTCTGTTATCTGGCCACCAATTGGCGGTGCAATTTCTGCATTCTCTGATTGGGCTGCACACCAAAACCCACAGCTAGCATTCGGTATCTACGGTGTTGTTGAGCGTTCTCTAATCCCATTCGGTCTACACCACGTATGGAACGTACCGTTCTTCTTCGAAGCAGGTTCTTGTGTTAACGCTGCCGGTGAAGCTCAAAATGGTGTACTAACTTGTTACCTAGTTGCTGATGAAGCATCTCGTGCTGCTGGTAATGGCTTCGGTCAGCTAGCGGGTGGTTACATGTTCAAGATGTTCGGTCTACCAGCTGCAGCAATCGCAATTGCTCATTGTGCTAAACCAGAAAACCGTGCAAAAGTAATGGGTATCATGGCGTCAGCTGCATTGACTTCATTCCTAACTGGTATTACTGAGCCAATCGAATTCTCATTCCTATTCGTTGCTCCACTACTATACGGTATCCACGCTCTACTAGCTGGTTCTGCATACATCGTTTCGAACACTCTAGGCTTTGTACACGGTACTTCTTTCTCTCACGGTCTGATCGACTTCCTAGTTCTATCTGGTAACGCTCAGAAGATGGTGCTAATGATTGCCGTTGGTCTAGTTTACGCAGTAATTTACTACGTAGTGTTCCGTGGTGTAATCACAGCGCTTGACCTAAAAACACCTGGCCGTGAAGATGAAACGGAAAGTGCAGCTGTAACTTCTGGCTCTGATATGGGCGGTGAACTGGTTGCAGCGTTTGGCGGTAAAGCTAACATTACTGGTCTAGATGCATGTATCACACGTCTACGTGTAGCAGTTGCAGATACAGCAGCTGTTGACCAAGACAAGCTAAAACAACTAGGCGCTGCTGGTGTTGTAGTTGTAGCTGGTGGTGTACAGGCTATCTTCGGTACTAAGTCTGATAACCTAAAAACTGAAATGGATGAGTGGATTCGTAACCACGGTTAATCGCAGTCATTCATAGTAATGCATAAAAGGAGGCTTCGGCCTCCTTTTTTAGTTCCTATTTTATTAACTGACAGTTCCTTTTTAGTGTGATCCTAAACTCATCTTTACTTTTGTCAGCTTTTTCATACATCGAGCTTACCCATCGTTGACATATTGATATGCCATTATGTTTGAATAGTGAATAATGTTTTTTTGAATAATTGATAACGTGTATGAAGAACAAATTCATTTTATTTTTGGGACTAGTTTCAAGTACGGCAATGGCGGCAAGCGAACCAACGGATCTATCAGTTGGTATGGCTGTCGATCAACAATTAAGTGTTGTTGTAGAGTTAGATAACAAATATCGTGGCATTATCGGAAACGATGGTATGGCGTTTGATTACATCGCTAAGCGTGGAACATTCGATCAAAACATGCCTGTGACTTGGTATGTCGGCGTTGGTGGCTGGTATGAATGGGATGACGAGTTTGGTGTGAGAGTACCACTTGGTGTGAACTGGGATTTATCACGCGGCTGGGACCTTTATGGTCAAATACACCCAGAGCTAGATCTTTACAAAGGTGCTGACTTGCAACTTGGCGGCGCCGTTGGCATCAAGTACAGTTTCTAGAATTGAACTAATGTATGTACAAAAAACGCCGGTAACTACCGGCGTTTTTTATGTGGAACTTAACGTTCTATTGTTTATCCATGGCTCGCTTGATGCAAACGGCAGCGCCGCCCCAAGTGATACCTAAACCAATAACCATCATAATAATTGCGCTGATTGTCATTTTGCTGTCTCCTTGCGGTTCACTGCGTTGATCACTAGACCAAAGATAAAGAGTGCGGCGATAAGTGCCCAGCCTAAAGTTAGATCATAGCCACCGTAGCCTTCAGTAATTAGGGCGTATAGCTTGGTCGCTAAGATAATGGCGAGCATGATTGGTGTAACGAAGCGTAAGCAGATCTCGAACCATTGACCAACAGAGAAATCAGAGCGCTCGTTAACGTAATTACGTACTTCTGGCACGCGCTTCAATAGCCACGCCATCAAGACAATCTCAACCAGACCACCAACCATGATGCCAACGTTGTTTGCAAAGTGGTCTACTAGATCGAGTAGCAGCAGACCGCCATTGGTAGCAAACGCCATAGAGACAACGAAGCCAATACCAATCACAACATTTGCAGCTTTTTTACGGCTCCACTTCAGCTTGTCGATAATGGCTGAAGTTACGGCTTCCATAATTGAAATATGCGAACTTAGACCAGCAACCACCAGTGCAAAGAAGAACAGTGGACCAAGAATATATGGGGCAGGTAGTAGGTTAATTGCCGCAGGTAAAGTAACAAAAGCCAAGCCAACGCCTGCAGATACCACCTCTGTTAACGGCTTACCTTGCTCTTGAGCCATGTAACCCAATACTGAGAAGATCATGATGCCGGCTAGGATCGAGAAGCCACAGTTGATCAACACGGTCATAAACGCGTTATTCGTTATGTCCGACTTTTCTGGTAGGTAGCTAGAGTAAGCTAGCATGATGGCGAAGCCGATACTTAGCGTAAAAAAGATCTGACCATATGCCGCTGCCCATACTTTCACATCCCAAATTTTGCTGAAATCGGGTTCGAACATGTAGTTCACGCCATCTAGAGCTCCTGGCAAGAAAATCATACGTCCGATTAAGAAAATCACCATCAAGAATAGGATTGGCATCATAATTTTAGATGCTCGTTCAATTCCTGATTTCACGCCTTTGGCAATGGCGGTGTAAGTAATTGCCCAAGCAATTACCATGGATAAAGCAATCTTCCATTGAATACTGCCTAAGTCTGTTGGTGAGTTGTCACCTAGCTTTAGGTATTCACTAAAGAAAAATGCGTTGGTATCGGTTCCCCAACCTTGAGTAAACGACAACCCAAAGTAAGAAATCGACCAACCGATAACAGCCACATAGTAAACGGCAATAACTGCAGCCACACCAACTTGGAACCAGCCAAGCCATTCAAATTTAGAATGAATTTTCGCAAGTGTTTTTGGTGCCGAGCCTCGGTATTTTTGTCCCATACTGAACTCAAGGATCATAAATGGAATACCGGCAGTGATCATGGCAAAAATGTAAGGAATAAAAAATGCGCCGCCACCGTTTTCATAGGCCATGTATGGGAAACGCCAAATGTTTCCCAAACCGATAGCAGACCCAACTGCTGCTAAGATGAATCCCGCCCGGGATCCCCATTGTTCTCGCTTCATATTTGACTCCTATAAGACTCCCTGAGGAATGAAGCTCTCTACGTAACACAGTAATAATTGCGCAAACAGTTGGAAGAAAGGACCGCTGTTATCCATCAGCTTTTCTATCCTTAATTCTAACTTCTTATAATTTTATAGAGCTATATTCTGGCTACTGTAAGAGAAAGTAGATTATTAATCTTAAAATTTTGATGTGTGTTTGATAAAACTGAAATATTTATCTGTTTTCACTGATCAGACTAACTTCTAATAATACTTAGCGCAATAGAATCTAAATGTTAATTCAGATGCGTTGTCTGGTTTTAATCTTGTTAAATTTGAGTTTGATTGTGGTTTTATGTGGGTGTGTGGTTGTTTGTCTGGAATAAATGACTGGGATCTAATAATTGCTTTGGTGTTTAAGACTATTTTGATTAATTAGGGCGTACGGCTATCTTTTGTGCACCTATCTAGATGATGCTTCGTTACTTTGCCAAACAATGGTGTTTAGACGATGTCCTTTATCGGCTCTGTGCAGGACTCGTTCAGCGTTCTTTGTGACGAGTCCTATAAAGGAACATGCATAAAAATTAGAAGCGGAAACTAAAACCGACATTTGATTGGAATTGGTTCATCCAATCAGTATCGAACTTAATGATACAGTTTGAGCCGTCATTAGGTAGAGTACAGGCGCCAGATGTATCGTTATCAACGACCGTTCCTAACCATCTCAGTTGGGCTGTTAATGCAAAGTTCTTTGAAAATTCATATTCCAGCCCTGCAAAAGCGCTAGCCGAAAATCCGTATTTTTTGTCTACCCAATCCACATCGGCGTAAGAAGCGCCCAAACCTACACCGATATAGGTTTGCCATTTTTCTGCGACAGGATAGTACATGCTGCTTTGGAAGTGCAGATAATGGATATCTGCCGAGTTGGACAGCTTTTCAAGTTCCGTCGATTGATTGGAGTAAAACAATCCGATCCTTCCTTTTTCTAAGGGAGTCTCGACTGAAAGAGCGTAATTCACTGCGGGGTCGAGATCGTATGTATTACCACTTTCATCCTCTACTTGGCCGCCTCCTGTATAGCCTATGTATGGTGTAACGATGATATTCGCTTGTGCATTGATAGCAGTACTCATCATCATGATTCCTACTAGCCAGCTGAGTTTTTGGTTCATCCCCTATCTCCTTATTATGACTAAGCTAATTGTGATGGGTTAGTCAAAATTGCGCGACTAAATTAAGCAAATCTTGAACATATTTCACACCGGTGTTATTAATTTGTTACATATTAAGGAGGTGTTTATGGAACACGATCTAAAATCCGCATTAATCATTGTGGTGACTGTTTTTGCAGTGCTTTTGTCATTTGGCATCATTGCTATTACAACAGCTTAAGATAACCACTTTTACCAAACGTTTTAACAAAACGGCGTGAGCCTATGATACGTAACAGCGGTATAATCACAGAAAGCCATGCAGAGCTTGATGTAAAAGTTTATGAGCACTTTAGGCATGGTAAAACTGCTTTAGTCACGCAAGGTGGAGGGCAGAGAGGGATTTTTACCGCTGGCGTTTTAGACGCCTTTTTACTTTCCAACTTCGATCCTTTCGATGAATTCTATGGCACCTCTGCCGGAGCACTTAACTTATGTTCTTACTTGTGTCGTCAACATGGCATGGGCAAAGCTTTTATTACCGAGCTGACAACGTCTCCTGAATTTTTTAATCTGTTTCGCTATATCCGAAAGCAGCAGTACTTAGGTTTAGAGTGGGCATTAGAACGGATTCAAGATTTCCCATACAAGCTTGACCTTGATTTAGGTCGCAGCGCATTGGGAAAACGAGGAGCGTTTGCTGCGGTAACGAATATAGAGACGCTATCAGATCAATATCTACCAATCTTGGATGACTCGTGGTTTAACACTATGCTAGCGACATGTGCGATTCCCAAGTTGTACCACGGACCTGTCGACGTAAATGGCAATAAGTTTGTTGATGGCGGCGTGTCTGCCTCTATCCCTGTTCAAGAAGCGTGGCGTCAGAATGCTCGCAACATTATTGTCATTCGCACAGAGCCGTTTTCAGAGATTGAAGCGAGAGCCCAAAGTGAAGTGGGGGATGTGCCTGTCGAATGGTATCGAGAGTCTATCAACTCAGTACAGCAATCATGGCAGCAAAAAGTGAATCAGTGGAAGCTGGATTGGGCGTCGTTCTTCCAACAAAAAATTAATGCAGCACATCAATCGAAGCTTGCAGGGAAAATGCTGTTAAATGGAGGCCGTTGGTTGTTCGGTGCCGATAACTTGTATCGTTTAAGTCATCTGATTGGTGAGAATTTTGATTCAGGTTTAGCCGACATGCTGATGATTCATTATCAAACATTTGAGCTCACTCAGGCCTTTATATCTGCTCCACCTGACGACACTTTTATTTTACAAGTTGCGCCTAAAGAGGGACTTCGTTCTTCTTCTTTGTTAAGTGACCAAGAGTCACTAGAGCATGACTATCAACTTGGGCTTCAAGCTGGGTTTAACCTAGTTCAACTCTATGACCAGCTGGATGTTGAAATTGATGGTAGAGAGACTGCATAAACCTTCTTACGTTCACGATGTGCGCAATATACAAAGCATATAAATAAGGCTCCATTTTCGGAGCCTTATTTGCGGGTTCTTGTGGTTAATTCCAGTTAGGTATAACGACTACGCTTGTAGAATGCGCATGCAGTTGGTTGAGCCAACAACATCCATTACATCGCCTTGAGTAATAATGACTAAATCACCTTTGTGCAAGAACCCTTGCTCTTTAAGGCTAGTAATCGCTGCTTGAGCTGTTGGTAAACCCGCATCACTTTTTGACTCGAAATATACAGGTGTCACGCCTCGGTATAATGCTGCTCGATTTAGTGTCGATTCATTCCGTGATAAGGCAAATATTGGCAAGCCAGAGCTTAAGCGAGACATCATCAACGCAGTCCTGCCAGACTCAGTTAACGAGATCATCGCTTTAATTCCTTCCATGTGATTCGCAGAGTACATGGTTGCCATTGCGATGGTTTCTTCAGCGGTTTCGAAGGTTCTATCTAAGCGATAAGTAGATAGACTTGCCTCCGACATTTTTTCTGCCCCCACACATACTTCGGCCATGGATTTGACCGTTTCTACAGGATATTTACCTGCAGCAGTCTCTCCAGACAGCATCACCGCGTCAGTGCCGTCTAGAACCGCATTGGCCACATCCATCACTTCAGCACGCGTTGGCATTGGGCTAGTAATCATGGATTCCATCATTTGTGTCGCAGTAATCACGATACGGTTTAAACTGCGTGCGCGACGAATCAGTTTTTTCTGGACACCAATGAGCTCAGGGTCACCGATTTCTACACCAAGGTCACCACGTGCAACCATCACCACATCGGATGCGAGAATAATGTCGTCAATAGACTCATTGGTCGCGACGGTTTCTGCTCGTTCGACTTTAGCCACTAACATGGCTTCAAGGCCTGCATCTCTGGCTAAGCGTCGAGCGTAATGCATGTCTTCGCCGTTACGTGGGAATGAAATAGCAAGGTAGTCCACTTGAATTGCTGCGGCGGTAAGAATATCAGCTTTATCTTTCTCTGTGAGCGCATCCGCTGACAATCCGCCGCCTTTTTTGTTGATCCCTTTATTGTTGGACAATGGACCACCGACAATCACACGGGTATGAACTTTATTACTCTCTACTTTAGTAACTTGCAACTGAACGCGTCCATCATCGAGTAATAAAATGTCATTTGGTGAAACATCTTGCGGTAGTTCTTTATAATCTAACCCTACAGATTTTTGATTGCCTTCACCTTTTGGTAAATCACTATCTAATGTGAATTTATCGCCCACATTCAAAATGACTTGGCCGTCTTTAAACGTTGATACACGGATTTTAGGGCCTTGTAAGTCACCAAGAATTGCAACCTGACGCCCAAGTCTTGCTGCAATGGTACGGACTTTGTTCGCACGTTGAATGTGGTCTTCACTGGTTCCATGTGAAAAATTCATACGGACAACGTTTGCACCGGCTTTGATGATCTCCTCAAGTATATTGTCCTTATCCGTTGAAGGACCCAGCGTAGTGACAATTTTTGTTCGTCTTAATTTGGAAGTCATAGATTCTCCGATGAATGTGTGTGTAAAGGTAACTTGAACTCTATCCTTACTTTACGCAATCGCTCTCAAGGTTAGCCTCGTTGCTGAGCCCACACCTTAAAGCTACTTGAATATAAGTATATGCACAGAATGTTTACATTAAGAGTAACCCCGGTAAAACAGACAGATATTCGACAGGCAATGGCCTTATTGATAAAAATACGCTGCTTTAAAGGCATTACTTCATAATTTAGTGAATAAAAATAAGTTATTTTTCAAACAATTTAACAGGAGTAGATTCTTCGTTATTTGATTGAATACACAAACAAACAGGTTTATACGTGATGCTTGTCACGGGGATTTATTAATTCACTTCACAATTAGTTCGCAAAGTAAAAAAATTGTCCCGTTATAGAATTTCGGAGTGCAAGATGTACATGGCTCAACCGGGCCATATTGATCATATCAAACAGGTCAATGCTGGTCGTGTATATAAACTAATTGACCTAAAAGGTCCTATTTCTCGAATTGATTTGTCCAAGCAGAGTGAGCTTGCTCCTGCTAGTATCACCAAAATCACTCGAGAATTAATTGAAGCGCACTTGATTCATGAAACGACAGTACAAGAAGCGACGAGTCGTGGTCGACCTGCTGTCGGTTTGCAGGTCAATAATGAAGGCTGGCAATTTTTGTCAATGCGTTTGGGGCGAGGTTATTTAACCATTGCTTTGCATGAGTTAGGCGGTGATGTACTGATCGATACTAAAATCGAGATACACGAGCTTGATCAAGACGATGTGCTTGAGCGCCTGCTTTACGAAATTGATGAATTCTTTCAGACTTACGCGGATCAACTTGATCGTGTTACCAGTATTGCCCTTACGCTGCCTGGTCTCGTGAACTCAGAGCAAGGTGTCGTTTTGCAGATGCCTCATTACAATGTCGAAAATCTTGCTCTTGGACCAGAGATATACAAAGCAACAGGCTTGCCAGTTTTCATTGCCAATGACACGCGAGCTTGGGCATTAGCAGAAAAGCTTTTTGGTCATTCTCAAGATAATGACAACTCCGTTCTTATCTCTATCCACCACGGTTTAGGTGCGGGCATCATTCTGGATGGGCGCGTTTTGCAAGGCCGTCACGGTAACATTGGTGAACTCGGGCATATTCAAATTGACCCAAATGGAAAACGTTGTCATTGCGGCAATATTGGCTGTTTGGAAACCGTTGCCAGTTCTCAGGCAATTCGTGAAGAAGTCGTAAGACGAATCGCTGATGGCGAAGACTCTATTCTTGCTAAACAAGAAGAAATGAGTATTGAGAGCATTTGTGAAGCCGCTGCAAACGGTGATCCTTTGGCCGTCGATGTGATTGAAAAACTTGGAGGCTACTTAGGCTCTGCAATTGCTATTGTGATCAACTTATTTAACCCTGAGAAAATCTTGATCGGTGGTGTGATTAACCAAGCAAAAGATGTGCTTTATCCTGCGGTTCGTCGCTGTATCGAAGAGCAGAGTTTACCTGTTTATCACCAAGATCTTGAGCTGGTGGAGTCTCGTTTCTATAAGCAAGCCACAATGCCTGGTGCCGCGTTGATTAAGCAAGCGTTGTACGATGGTCAACTATTGATGAAGGTTGTGGAAGGTTAAGTACTTTTTAACATGATGATGTGCCTGGCTGTTGAGACTACATTTGTAGGTGATTTAGGGTGAGACTTAACGGCTCACCCTTTTTGATCGCCTATTACTAGAATGGGAATTTGAGTTATGTTGCATTGCTATATCTGCGCCATTCATGTAATTTCCTAAAAAGCTCAAGTAAATAAACAAAATGGCTTTCAATGTGCTGCGTGACTTTGCGTCTGATGCAAAGAGAAGTAATACGCTAAAACTGTTGTACTTTAAAGCTGTGCTCGAAAAGCCAAATATTTTAAGGTTATTTGGTTATATAATCTTGCTGTGTCTGTACTGATTTCGAGTAAAATAAGAATTATCCATAATTTAGGTAGTAGTATGTCCGGAGTGTTAAATACGGTTGACCAGCGTACAAACTTGGTTGGTGAAAATCGACTAGAGCTTCTGCTGTTCACTTTAAATAGTCGCCAATTATTTGCGATTAATGTGTTCAAAGTGAAAGAGGTCATCAAGCTTCCACCGTTAACCAAGCTCCCTGGATCGCACTACAATATTCGTGGGGTTGCTTCTCTACGAGGTGAAGCGGTACCAGTGATTGATTTACGAGGCGCAATTGGTTTTCCTGCTTTACGTGGTGAAGCGGAAGAAGAAAATTTGATCGTGACAGAGTACAACCGCACGGTGCAGGGCTTCTTAGTCGGTCCGGTTAAAAACATTATTAATACGGCATGGACTGAAATTCAGCCGCCTCCTTCCACGTCTGGTCGCTCGAATTACCTCACGGCTATCACGCAAATCAAAGAGGGGGATGCCTCTCAAATTGTCGAAATTATTGACGTTGAAAAAGTTTTAGCAGAGATCGTACATTACGACGTGACTATCTCGGAGGACATTCTCGATCAAGAATTGGCCCAAGCAATGGTCGGGCGTAATGTTCTGATTGTGGATGATTCCTCTACAGCTCGTAATCAAGTTCGCGATACGCTTTCTCAATTGGGTATGAATATCATCGAGTGCCGTGACGGGCTAGAAGCGTTAACGGTTTTAAAACGTTGGTGTGATGAAGGTAAAGATGTAGAAAAAGAGCTGTTGATGATGATTACGGATGCTGAAATGCCTGAAATGGACGGTTATAAACTGACCCATGAAGTGCGCCAAGATCCACGTATGTCTAAGTTGTTTATCACATTGAACACTTCTCTGAGCGGTAGTTTTAATGAAGCCATGGTACAAAAAGTAGGCTGTGATCGCTTTATATCTAAATTCCAACCGGATCTGCTGGTTGAAGTTGCTCAAGACCGATTACGCCAGATGCTTTCTAAAAGTGCATGATTAGATCTAGTGAAATCAGAGGGAGCGCACCTCTCTCTGATTTTTAACATTTCTCTCCTTAATTCCTCTGTACTAATGGAAATCCCGAGATTTACTTTGTAGATTGTTCAAGTAGTGCGTGCAATCCATCAACTTGCCAGCAATAACGTGTGTGACTTCTCCCTCTCTTTCAAGAATGCCTTTCACCATTAATACTTTAGCACCTAAATACGCTTGCTTTTGGGCTCGTGCTGTCGCTTGCCAAACGACCACATTAATGTTGCCCGTGTCATCTTCTAACGTAAAAAATGTCACGCCAGCGGCGGTGCCTGGAGATTGTCTTCCTGTTACCACACCTACCACTGTGACCAGTGACTTATGCGGTTTCTCTGTCAGTTGCCTCATGCGGGTAAAGTGAGGGAGTTTGCCCGTTTCTTCTAATAATTTAATTGGATGGCGGCTAAGAGATAGTCCCGTGCTTGCGTAATCCTCAATTAAATTTTCATATTCAGAAGGTTGAGTCTGGTAGCTAACATTGGGTTCTTCGACCTTGTGAAACAATGGTAGGTCAGATAAGGAATCCATTGCTGCCCAGCGAGCGTTATAACGATTTCCCGATAAGGCTTGAAATGCATTGGCTGAAGCCAATAATTCAATGTCACTTCGGCTTCTTAATATCTGCTTTACTTCTTGAATCGATCGGTAACCATTAAGTGGTTTGCGCTCAATAAGCCTTTGTGCGCTTTCTGCGTTAAAGCCTTTCACCAAGCGAAAACCAAGTTGCACGCCGAGCCTGCCATTCGGACGTGAGACGAGATGATGTTGATATTTTGAATGATTGACGCACACCGGCAATACTTCGACGCCATGTCGGCGAGCATCTTGTACTAATTGCGATGGGCTATAAAATCCCATTGGTTGGCTGTTCAACAATGCAGTGTAAAATTCGGCTGGGTAATAATATTTTAACCATGCAGAACAATATGCCAGCACTGCGAAAGACGCTGAATGACTTTCAGGGAAGCCGTACTCACCAAAGCCGCAAATCTGATCGAAAATGCGCTCAGCAAACGCTAAGTCATAACCTCTCTCTTGCATACCATTGATCAGTTTTGGTCTGAATTTAGCGAGATCGCCATTCTTTTTCCATGATGCCATCGCTCGACGGAGTTGATCGGCCTCGCCGCCGCTAAACCCTGCGGCTACCATGGCTAGCTTGATGACTTGCTCTTGGAAAATAGGGACGCCCATAGTCCGCTCAAGAACGCTTTTTACTTCTTCCGATGGATAACTGACAGGCTCTTTGTGATCTCGTCGTTTTAAAAAAGGATGCACCATATCACCCTGAATAGGGCCTGGACGAACAATTGCAATTTGAATCACTAAGTCGTAATAACAAGCAGGCTTTAGGCGAGGAAGCATGCTCATTTGTGCACGAGATTCTATTTGGAATACGCCTATCGTGTCAGCTTTTTGGATCATGCGATACACGTGTGGATCATCTTGTCGGCGAGTGATTTCGGAAATAGAGAGGGATCGCTGGTGATGTTTCTCGACCAGCTGAAAGCACTTTTTGATGGCGTTTAACATGCCGAGTGCGAGCACATCGACTTTTAGTAGCTTCAAGCTTTCTAAATCGTCTTTATCCCATTGAATGATAGTGCGATCTTCCATCGAGGCATTTTCAACAGGTACCAACTCATATAAAGGGCCAGATGAAATTACAAAGCCACCTACGTGCTGAGATAAATGGCGTGGGAAGCCAATGATCTCGTTGACCAATTGGATAAACTGCTGCCCTTTGAGAGATTCTGGTTGTAAGCCAAGTTCAATAATTTGAGCTTGCCAGCCTTGGCTGCGATCTCGGCGATTAACATTCTTAATGAAAAAATCTAATTGGGTCTCTTCAATCCCTAGTGCTTTACCGACTTCACGCACGGCACTTTTAAAGCGATAGCTGATCACTGTTGCAGCAAGTGCTGCACGCTCACGGCCATATTTTTTGTAAATATACTGGATAACTTCTTCACGGCGCTCGTGTTCAAAGTCCACATCAATATCCGGCGGTTCCTTACGTTCTTTACTGATAAATCGTTCGAATAAGACAGCGATTTGTCGAGGATCGACGGCGGTAATTTCCAGGCAATAACACACCACAGAGTTTGCAGCGGAACCTCGCCCTTGGTAAAGAATGCCTTGCTGTTTCGCGAACATTACGATGTCGTGAATAGTAAGGAAGTAGTAGTGGTATTTCAGCTCTTGAATAAGCGCCAGTTCATTCTCGATGGTTTGATTGACTTCTGCTGGCACGCCTTCAGGAAAACGCAGCCTTTTACCACGTTCGACCAACATACGTAAGTAAGAGTCGGGTGTATAACCATCTGGGATCAGCTCGGTAGGATATTCGTATTTTAAATCGGAGAGCTTAAACTCGCATAAATCGGCGATGTAAGTACTTTCTTCCAGCCATTCTGGTTTGTAAATCCGAATCAACTTTTTAAAAGGACGAAGCGCTCGCTCAGTATTCGAAATACGGCCAAAACCGAGTTTATCGACGCTACACCCATGCTTTATAGCAGTAAGTACATGCTGCAATGGCAAGCGTTCAACATCATGCATGAGAACGCCTCCGCAGGCAGTTATAGGTAATTGAAATTCATGTGCTAACTGCTCGCAGTGCGCAATGTACTCAGTATCGTTGTTACTCAAATGGCGCTGAATCGCTACCCACAAACGATTAGCGTGGTGTTGATTGAGCCAGCGCCCCCAATAGTGATCACTCTCTTGATGTGTGGGCAGCCACAATACCAAACAATGTCGAACCGACATCAAATCCCATTCGAACAGTTGATAGTTGCCTTTTTCACTACGTCTTCTTGCGTTTGTGATGATACGACACAACTCGGCATAAGCCTTGCGACAAGGGCAAAGCAGTACGATTTGGCATTCATCATTTAACCAAAACATACTTCCAACGATTTGTTTGATATCGAGTTTATGTTGTTCGATGGTCGCATGGGCTTTGACAACGCCCGCGACTGAACATTCATCCGTTATAGCTAGAGCTTGATAGCGATAGAAAGCAGCTTGGAGTACCAGCTCTTCTGCATGAGAAGCTCCAGTCAAAAAAGAGAAGTTAGACTGACAAAATAGTTCCGCGTAACTCATAATGACCCAACAAAAATAACTGTCGATTTAACAAAAATAGCCATGAAGAAACCAGTGCTTGTGCTGATCGCGAAATATCCATAACCAGCGGCCTTGCTTGGTGTGTGCAATGTAGTAATCACGCATGATCTCATCACCATCCCACCACCCAGAAACTATTCGCTCAGGTCCGTGGACCAAAGAAACTTGTTCTTGCAATACAATGGGAGTGGGTAATTGCATTGCGGGGCGTAGTATGGAGGGTATGGCGTGCCCCTTTTTATCTGGAGCATCAGCAGGGCGATACTGACTGGCCTTTTCTGGTCTAGGATCGCAAGCAATATTGGGTTTTAAAACGGCACTTTTCCCCAATTTAGCTTGCAGTAAAGAGAGCAGCTCTAAAGCATTCATGTTTCCTTTCTGCCCAGCAAAGAGATCGCGTGATGCACTAAGAGGCTCACCTTGACGGATGACTTTTAACGTTAGCCCTGTGACTGGGCCATTAAGCGAGAGTGACTCTAAGCTCAAACTCGCTAACTGTTGCCAACGCTGACATAGGTAATCACCTTGCGCAGAAGTGAGTTGAAGGTGTTGCTCTTGTTTCTCACGCTGGTGGAGTGTTAAACACAGTTCAAAAGCGACCTTATCTCTTAATTTAAGAAAGGTTTCGAGTTGACGAAGTAATTTGGCCAACGGTTTTTCAATCCACTGAACGTTTTCGATCTCAAACAACAGCTCTAAATAAACTTGGAAGGATTCGGTAGGGTGATAAAGGTCGACAGGGTGTTTAAACTGCCCAGTCAGTCGACCAACGTAGTTCACCAAATCGATATCAAAGCGTCGTGCGATGTCTTGCAATGGCAGTTCAAGCAGGTTTTGCAATGTGGTGACGCCTACACGTTGTAACTTCTCTACTGTAGCGCTTGATAAATCTGCCAGTGTTAACGGTAATGGTGATAGGACTTTTTGTATGGCAGATTTGTCTTCACTGATGACGTTCGCTCCTGATATTGCCATCAATTTGGCAGCAAAAGGCGAAAAACCACATCCGAATTGAAAACTCAGTTTCAGCTCCGATAAGTGAGCTCTGACTTTATTCCAATAGTTTTCAAGCCCTTCATACAGAGCGAGCATTGGAGTAGCACGCAGTAAAATACCTTGGTTTGGCATCAACACAACGTCAGATGTGATCAAATACAGCCATTGAGCAATTTCTTGTAACTTGCTCCATTCGGTGTGCGGATGATAAGGATGCACTTGTAAATCTCGACACAAGGACGCAGCACTGCCTAGGCCCATACCTAGTTTAATGCCTTGTTGTTCGGCAATCTCGTTGTATTGAATAATCTGGCAACGTTGGCTTTCGACAATCACCACGGGTTGTTCTTGGTTATCACCAAAGAGTGCGTCTAGCTGCAGGCGAGGGAAGTGCAAGTAAATCCACAGAGCCATATCACTAACCTTGGTTCGCCAGTGGGAAATTGACCACAGTCGAGTGCACAGTTTCAGATGATGGTTTCACCAGTTGCGGATAATGGTGTTGGAAGCCGATACTAACGCTACCTCTATTCCAGCCTCCTTTCCTTTTCAGCACTTCAACATGAATCCCTTGCTCGTCGCCTTTCAGTTTTAAACTGAGTGACACAGGCAAAGACAAGCGGTTGATAGTATCTGTTTTAAGCATAAAGAGAGGGCAAGTACCTTGTTCACTCGCTACCTGTAAGCGTTTCACTTGGTGTATTTCAAGCTCTTCTTGCCATAACAAAACATTACTGCATACCCCACTTTTCAGACATTGCTCTGCAGCCCAAAGAGCATCTTTGGGGTGAGTTGGAGTAACAACCCACACTTGGTTTATATCCAACCCGATGTAGTGTAAAAACAGAGAATTCACTAGCGCAGGTGGTTGAATAAATGCGGTCATACCATTGGTCTGAGTGGCTTTTAAATAGGGAGCGAGCAAACGCAATTCACCAATACTACCAATAGATTCCATCTCCACTACGCCATGAGGTGGAAAGCCTCCGCCGAGCAAATCATCTAATTCAGAAAAACCGGAACTAGTCTGCAACTGCTGAGGATCTGCTTTCGTTAAATTTGCTTGCCAAACAAGGTGTTGGCTTTTTAAGTTCTGAATAATATCTTGCATAATAAATACCTGTATATATGTACAGTATATTTCTGTGGGAGAAAGTCGCAAGATTTTTATGAAGAGAGAAATGAAAAAAGGCAGCGTTTGCTGCCTTTTCAATCGATTATGTGAGGTAACCTGAATGAGTTATTTACGCTTCGGTTGAGCGTCGATGCACTGACCGTTCACATCGGTAACCGCAGGATCCATTAAGTGCAAATATAGCGGCATGATATCCAGTGGCGTTTTGAGAGTATTCGCATCTTCACCCGGATATGCTTTTTCACGCATGCGAGTACGAGTGGCACCAGGGTTAATTGCGTTAACGCGGATCGGTGTATCACTCAGCTCGTCAGCTAAAACTTGCATCATGCCTTCTACGGCAAATTTAGAGATAGCGTATGGCCCCCAGAATGCGCGGCCAGAGTGGCCGACAGTTGAAGAGGTAAAGATAATACGCCCAGCTTCTGATTTACGCATCACAGGCAGTAATGCTTGAGTCATTAGCACTTCGGCTTTCACGTTGATCTGCATGATATCGTCGAAGTCTTCCTCTTTGATTTGATCAAATGGACACAGCGAACTCAAGACACCTGCGTTGTGTAATAGACCATCCAAGCGACCAAACTGTCCTTCGATTGTCTCTGCCATATCAATGTAATTCTGCTGAGTTGCACCCTTGAGATCCAATGGAATGATAGCAGCTTGTGGATAGCCAGCAGCTTCAATCTCATCATAGATAGATTCAAGGTTTTGCACATTTCTACCCAAGAGAATAACAGTTGCACCGTGCTCGGCATAAGAAAGCGCGGCTTGACGGCCGATGCCATTACCAGCGCCAGTAACAAGAATGACTTTACCTTTTAGAGCATCAGCTGAAACGGAGTAGTTCACGGCGATAAATCCTTATTATTGTAAGAGGGTCCATGATAGTTAATTGACGCTAAAAAACGCCTGTTTCTCAATGGAAAATCTTGGTAATCGTGACAAGATGGTTACAATACACCAATTCATGTGTTATACCAATTCCAGAACTTTCGTTAGGTATGCTATCAATCAGAACAAGTGGTTACAAACCGCGCTGCCTTCTCGCTGATGTTTCTGCGTAACATACTAACGTCATCTGAAATGAGATAAAGGAGCTCTCGTTGGAATTTTTATTAGATTATGGTCTGTTTCTGGCCAAAATTATCACGGTGGTTGCTGCGATAATTGTTCTGCTCATTATTGCAAAATCGGCTGGTGGCAAATCGGGTGCGGCGAAAGGGGAGTTAGAGATTACCAACCTTTCAGAGCAACACAAACAATCTGTTGAGCAGTTAGAGCATCATTTGCATGACGATGCTTTCATCAAGGCTCGAGATAAAGCCGTCAAGAAAGAAGAAAAAGAGAAGAACAAATCTCGCGAGAAAGAAATCAAACAAGCGAGCAAAGACGGTTCATTAGATAGCAAGCGTGAACCACACCTATTTGTTCTTGATTTCAACGGTAGCATAGACGCAAAAGAAGTCGCGTCTCTACGTGAAGAAATCACCGCTATTTTGGCTGTCGCACGTGAAGGTGATGAAGTGTTACTTCGCTTAGAGTCTGGCGGTGGTATGGTTCATGGTTACGGCCTTGCCTCTTCTCAACTGGACCGAATCAAAGCTGCGGGTCTTCCTCTGACCATCTCTGTTGACAAAGTTGCGGCAAGTGGTGGTTACATGATGGCATGTGTAGCAGATAAGATTGTTTCTGCACCATTTGCAATTGTGGGGTCTATTGGCGTTATCGCACAAATTCCTAACTTCAACAAACTGTTGAAGAAACATGACATTGAGTACGAACAACTAACAGCGGGTGAATATAAACGCACGCTAACGATGTTCGGTGAGAATACCGATAAAGCGCGCGATAAGTTTAAGCAAGAACTTGAAGAAACACATGTCTTGTTTAAAGACTTCATCCGTGAGCGTCGTCCTAGTTTGGACCTAGACAAAGTAGCCACTGGTGAGCACTGGTTCGGTACACAAGCGAAAGAGCTTGGTTTGGTGGATGACATTAGTACATCTGATGATATCGTTGTTGCGGCATGCAAAGATAAAACCGTACTTTCTGTGCATTATGTGCAGAAGAAAAAGCTGGCAGACAAGCTAGCAGGTGTCGCGGGCAAAGTTGCTGACAGTGTGATCTTAAAGTTAGCTGAGCGTGGTCAAAAACCGATTGTTTAATCGAGCTTAAGTTCATGACATTTAAAACGGCGAGGGCAGAAGCTCTCGCCGTTTTTGTTGAACTTTATGTTTATTGATGAATCCAATTACGCATTAGGTGTAATGCTTTACACGACATTTTTCCTCGCTCCAAAGACTGATTACCCGTATAATGTGCGCCTCGAAAACCGAGCAAATTGCTGAAAAGAAACTATTGGTGGAGAAGAACATGTCCTCTCAAACTCCGGTTGTAACCGTAGATGGACCTAGTGGTGCAGGTAAAGGCACTTTATGTATGTTGCTGGCGAAAAAGTTGGGTTTCCAACTCTTAGATTCTGGCGCAATTTATCGTGTACTTGCACTCGCTGCGATTCACCACGGTGTCGACACCGAGTCAGAAGATGCTCTTGTCCCACTAGCAACCCACCTAGACGTTCAATTTATCGCGGAAGGTGACTTAGTTAAGGTCATTCTAGAAGGCGAAGACGTGTCAGGGGAGCTTCGCAAAGAAGAAACAGGCATGGCAGCATCTAAAGTTGCGGCTTTGCCACGTGTTCGTGAAGCATTACTACGTCGTCAGCGTGCATTTGAGACCGCTCCGGGTCTGGTTGCTGATGGTCGTGATATGGGCACAATTGTATTCCCGAGTGCGCAAGCAAAAATCTTCCTTGATGCGAGTGCTGAAGAGCGTGCAAATCGACGCCTTAAACAGTTGCAAGAGAAAGGGTTAGATGTTAGATTTGCTGACCTTTTAAGCGAGATCCAAGAGCGTGACGACCGAGATCGTAACCGCCCAGTGGCGCCATTACGCCCTGCTGAGGATGCGCTTGTGCTAGATTCTACGTCGATGACTATCGACGAAGTAGTAGAAAAGGCACTACAATATATCGAATCGAAGCTAGCTGAGTAATAATACTCGACTAGGCTAAGAGCGTTGGTCGCAAGGATGATGACTGGCGAATTTAATAACCCCATGCGGTAGGATACCCGTGGAAGTTTAATTTATTGAAGATTAATTAAATGACTGAATCTTTTGCTCAACTCTTTGAAGAGTTTCTAAACGAAACAGAATTCCAACAAGGCAGCATCGTTAAAGGTACTGTAGTAGCTATCGAGAACGGTTTCGTTCTTGTTGACGCTGGTCTTAAGTCTGAATCTGCTATCCCTGCTGAACAGTTCAAGAACGCTGCTGGCGAACTTGAAGTTGAAGTTGGCGCTGAAGTAGACGTAGCTCTAGACGCTGTTGAAGATGGTTTCGGTGAAACTCAACTTTCTCGTGAGAAAGCTAAGCGTCACGAAGCTTGGATCGTACTTGAGAAAGCTTACGAAGAAGCTGAAACTGTTGTTGGTATCATCAACGGTAAAGTTAAAGGCGGTTTCACTGTTGAACTAAACGGTATCCGTGCTTTCCTTCCTGGCTCTCTAGTAGACGTACGTCCAATCCGCGACACTGCTCACCTAGAAAACAAAGAGCTAGAGTTCAAAGTTATCAAACTTGACCAAAAACGTAACAACGTAGTTGTTTCACGTCGTGCAGTTATCGAATCAGAGAACAGCGTTGAGCGTGACGAGCTTCTAGAAACTCTACAAGAAGGTTCTGAAGTTAAAGGTATCGTTAAGAACCTTACTGACTACGGTGCGTTCGTTGACCTAGGTGGCGTTGACGGTCTTCTACATATCACTGATATGGCTTGGAAGCGCGTTAAGCACCCATCTGAAATCGTTAACGTTGGTGACGAGATCCAAGTTAAAGTTCTTAAGTTCGACCGTGAGCGTACTCGCGTATCACTAGGTCTTAAGCAACTAGGCGAAGATCCATGGGTAGCAATCGCTAAGCGTTACCCAGAAGGTCACAAACTAACTGGTCGCGTAACTAACCTAACTGACTACGGCTGCTTCGTTGAAATCGAAGAAGGCGTTGAAGGTCTAGTTCACGTTTCAGAAATGGATTGGACTAACAAGAACATCCACCCTTCTAAAGTTGTTAATGTTGGCGACGAAGTTGAGGTTATGGTTCTTGAAATCGACGAAGAACGTCGTCGTATCTCTCTAGGTCTGAAACAGTGTAAAGCTAACCCATGGCAGTCATTCGCTGAAGCACAAGCTAAAGGCGACAAAGTTACTGGTAAGATCAAGTCTATCACTGACTTCGGTATCTTCATCGGTCTAGAAGGCGGCATCGATGGTCTAGTTCACCTATCTGACATTTCTTGGAATGTTGCTGGCGAAGAAGCTGTACGTGAGTACAAGAAAGGCGACGAGATCTCTGCAGTTGTTCTAGCAGTAGACGCTGAGCGTGAGCGCATCTCTCTAGGCATCAAGCAAATGGAAAATGACCCATTCAATGCTTACGTTGCTGACAACAAGAAAGGTGTTCTAGTTAACGCTACTGTAACTGCTGTTGACGCTAAAGGCGCTACTGTTGAAATCGCAGAAGGCGTTGAAGGTTACATCCGTGCTTCTGAAGTATCACGCGATCGCGTAGAAGATGCTTCTCTAATCCTAAGCGCTGGTGATGTTGTTGAAGCGAAGTTCACAGGTGTAGACCGTAAGAACCGCGTAATCAACCTATCTATCAAAGCTAAAGACGAAGCTGACGAGCAAGAAGCAATGGCATCTATCAACAAGCAAGATGACAATGCATTCGGTAACGCAATGGCTGACGCTTTCAAAGCTGCTAAAGGCGAATAATATACTCGCTTAAGCAAAAAAGGAGCCGCAAGGCTCCTTTTTTATATTTGGTCATATTTAAGTAGTAATACTAATGACAGTAAACTATCTTAATAAAAGGCATTTCTTCATTGCGCATTTTGCATAAAATTTGTCTAGAATTGTCAGCAAGTGTTTGTTGGAATTAGTATTACTTACTATAATAAGTGATAAAGATACTCAAAGAGGGCAACTATGACTAAGTCTGAACTGATTGAAAGACTCTGCGCTGAGCAAACACACTTATCAGCGAAAGAGGTAGAGGATGCTGTAAAAGATATTTTAGAGCACATGGCCTCTACACTAGAGAGCGGTGACCGTATCGAGATCCGTGGCTTTGGTAGTTTTTCTCTTCATTACCGCGAGCCTCGCGTAGGTCGTAACCCTAAAACGGGCGATAAAGTGGAATTGGAAGGTAAATACGTTCCACATTTCAAACCTGGTAAAGAACTTCGTGAGCGTGTAAATATTGGTTAATGCACTCTTATTAGTTTGAAAAAAGCGGCATACGTTTGTGTATGCCGCTTTTTTGTAATGTATCCAAGTTAGTCATACATCCAAGATCGTTTACTAATCTAATTGTGGATTCAGCTGTTTTCTTTGCTGCTTTCTATACCCAAATAACTTTAACTTCTAAGCATGTCTACAAACTAAGCATCTTGAGGTTACTTGGGTATAGATTATTGCTAATATACGTAGTCTGAAGAAGCATTTTCCTGCATAATCTTACCGACTTACTCCTAGAAGGGTGATGTAACATGAAAATTATAAAAATCGTTGCTGTTTTAGCTCTCTTTTTAATTGCATTGGCGTTAGGTTCCCAAAACCAAGAGCTCGTGACTTTTAACTATCTTCTAGCAAAAGGAGAGTTCCACTTATCTACGCTATTAGGTGTAGTATTTGTGGTTGGCTTTGCTTTAGCGTGGGTTATCTTTGGTAGCATCCAACTGAAAACTCAGCTACAGGTCCGTCGTTTAAAGAAAAAACTGAAAAAGTACGAACCAACTGAATCAAGCAACGCTGCTGATAAGCCAGCCATTGAAAAACAGGCATAAGGATAAGGCTTAACTTTAATGCTTGAACTACTCTTCTTGTTGTTGCCTATAGCTGCTGCGTATGGCTGGTATATGGGGCATCGCAGCGCTCAGCAAGACAAGCAGAAGCAATCTCATCAAATCTCTCGTCAGTATATGACGGGTCTTAATCTGCTGCTCTCTGACCAATCAGATAAGGCTGTCGATCACTTTATTGAATTGCTCCAAGTTGATAACGAGACCATCGATACTCACCTTGCGTTGGGTAACCTGTTCCGGTCTCGTGGTGAAGTCGACCGCGCAATCAGAATTCACCAAAATCTTATTTCTCGTTCAGGCTTAACACTGGACCAAAAGAACCTCGCCCTTCAACAGTTAGCGAAAGACTACATGGTCTCTGGTTTTCTTGATCGTGCAGAGAAAATCTTTGAACAGTTAGTCGAAGAGCCAGATTACAAAGAGGCGGCTCTTCAACAATTAGTGACCATTTATCAGCAAACACGAGAATGGGAAAAGGCGATTTATTACGCGAACCAATTGGCTAAGTTAGGTAATAAACGCTCAAGGATGCGTGCAAATATTGCCCATTTTTGGTGTGAAATAGCCATGCTCGACCAAGCTGATGGGAATACTAATAAGGCAATACAGCATTTTAAAAAAGCGTTAGCGGAAGACCCGAAGTGTGTTCGAGCAAGTATTGCTTTGGGACGAATTTACCTAGAGTCTGAAGACTATAAGCACACCATCAAATATCTGACGGGGGTACTTGAGCAAGATAAAGACTTTATCAGTGATGTCTTGCCAACTATTGCAGAATGCTATCATCATCTGGGTCAGGAAGATGAACTTGTCGAGTTTCTGAGAGCTTGTATTGATAAGAAAGCAGGCGTATCAGCCGAGTTGATGTTGGCTCAATTAGTTGCTCATCACGAGAACGTTGGGGCTGCTCAAGAGTTACTGACGAAACAATTGCTGAAAAACCCAACCATGAAGGGCTTCTACCGTTTAATTGACTACCACATTGCAGAAGCAGAAGATGGTCGAGCGAAAGACAGCCTATCAACACTACAAGCGATGGTGGGTGAACAGTTAAAAGTGAAACCGCATTACCGATGCCGGAAGTGTGGATTTTCTACCCATTCCCTTTATTGGCATTGTCCGTCCTGTAAAGGATGGGGGACGATCAAGCCAATCCGCGGATTGGATGGTGAATAATTCTTAATGCAGCTGGCAGAGTTTCTGTCCGCTGCATTTTTTTAACTTTTTATTTAATAAGAACCAAAACAGTTAGGAGATGAAATGATCGACCAAAAAGTTATTGTCGCACTGGATTATGATAACCAAGCAGATGCACTTGCGTTTGTAGATAGAATTGATCCTGCGTCATGCCGACTAAAAGTTGGCAAGGAGATGTTTACGCTATTTGGTCCTGATTTTGTACGTGAACTCCATAAACGTGGTTTCTCTGTATTCCTAGATTTAAAATTTCACGATATTCCAAACACCTGTTCGAAAGCAGTTCGCGCTGCGGCTGAAATGGGTGTATGGATGGTGAACGTACACGCGAGCGGTGGTGAGCGTATGATGACGGCATCACGTGAAATTCTTGAGCCATATGGTAAAGATCGTCCACTTCTTATCGGTGTAACGGTACTAACCAGTATGGAACAAAGTGATTTAGCTGGTATTGGTTTGAATGTTGCGCCTCAGGAGCAAGTTATTCGTCTAGCAACCTTGACCAAAAACGCAGGCTTAGATGGTGTCGTATGTTCAGCGCAAGAGTCCTCATTACTGAAGAGCGAACTAGGCCAAGAATTTAAATTAGTGACCCCTGGTATTCGACCTGCTGGCTCAGAACAAGGTGACCAACGCCGTATCATGACGCCAGTAGACGCTATCCAATCAGGTTCAGATTATCTTGTGATTGGTCGCCCTATCACTCAAGCGTCAAATCCTGCAGAAGTGCTGAAGTCGATCAATGAGAGCTTATCTAAAATGTAAGCACTGTCTCGATTGTATGGAGAAAAGTGAGGCTAAGATGCCTCACTTTTTATATCGAATGAAAATACTAATCGCGGTAAAAAACCATTCCTTTTAACCAGCTATGTCTGATCATTTACTCGCTGTAACAGGTATATCGGGGCCAATTGAGATAAAGGTTCTGCGGTTTACTCTGAGTAAAGTAGGGCTTGGTACTATGCCGATCACACTTTTGTAACATAACTCACTGTGATGCCTCGAAAATGCAACCATGTGTTATTGATGGCTTGCGTTACAAATGTCTAAAGAATACTATGGCGAAGATGCATTCACTGCGTTGTAAGGTCTAGGATGACCTAGTGAAACTCTTTGAAATTAATATAGAAGCTGGCAGGACGTCACTTCATATTACGTTCCTATTATTTCCTATCTGCGTATTTTAAATCGCAGCTTTCTGTGAGCTTTCACACGCTGTCTTCCTTGTTACGACCTTAGTGCGCAAACACAACAAGGAAGAAACATGACTAAAAAACTGCCATTTTCAGTACTAGCAACACTGACCGCTGCCAGTTTTCAACTGAGTGCGGCAGAATTGCCAGCTGATATCGAATGGATTTCAAACAACAACGAACCTCTATTTGCCTCTGAAGAGGCGGTACGAGGGGGCACCTATCGCACTTACATTCAGAGCTTTCCGCAAACATTACGAAGTGTTGGTCCAGATGCGAACTCAGGTTTGCGCCAATACTTAATGGATGGTTCACCAAAACTGGCTCAGCGTCATCCAAATACTGGCAAATGGATCCCTCAACTTGCTAAGTCATGGGCATTTGGAGAAGACAACAAAACCGTATTCTTTAAACTCGACGAAACGGCCGAGTGGTCAGATGGTGAAAAAATTACAGCAGATGATTACGTCTTTATGATGAAGTACTACACGTCAAAAGACATTATCGACCCGTGGTACAACGACTTCTTCACAAACAGTATTGTGAGTGTTGAAAAAATTGATGACTACACGATCAAAGTCAATCTTGCTGTAGCTCAAAGTCATGACTCACTTATGGTTATGATTAACATGCCAAGTAATGGTTTTCAGCCTCGTCCTGAACACTTCTTTGAAGGAGAAAAGGACGCAAATAACGATGGCATGCCTGATAACTTCGTCAGAAAGTTTAACTTTAAATCTGAGCCAACCGCAGCGCCTTACTACATTGATCAAGTGAAGAAAGGTAAGAGCGTAACATTCAAACATGTCGGTGAAGATTGGTGGGGATACAACAACCGCTACTATAAAAACCGTTATAACGTTGAAAAGGTTCGCATTAAGGTGATTCGCGATCCTGATATTGCCATGAAGCACTTTGAGAAAGGCAACTTAGACTACTTTGAGATGGTGCTACCAAGCTTTTGGCATGACAAGACCAATAGTGATGTGTACAAAAAAGGCTATATCCAAAAGTACTGGGGCTTTAACGAAGCACCGCAAGGAGCTGGTGGTCTTTGGATGAACACAGCGATGCCGATGTTGGATAACCTAGAAGTGCGTAAAGGTGTTATGGCAGCCACTGACTATGACGGCATGATTGAAAACATCATGCGTGGAGATTATTCACGTAAACCGCATGGACTCGGCTTTGGTCATGGCGAATACGATGATCCTAACAATACACCGCCAAAGTTTGATGCTGATGCGGCGGTTAAACACTTCGAAAAAGCGGGCTTTGACAAAGTGGGCGCAGATGGTATTCGTGTTAACGACAAGGGCCAACGCTTGAGCTTTGCTATCACCTACGGATACAACTCTTGGACACCGCGTATTGCATACCTGAAAGAGCAAGCGAAACTTGCTGGTCTTGAGTTCACGTTAAACTTGGTGGATGGCTCATCTGCGTTTAAATACATTCTTGAGAAAAAGCATCAGCTAGCGTTTTTGAATATGGGCTCTGGTGAGATCCCTGCGTATTGGGAATACCTACACTCGGATAATGCAAATCGACCACAAACGAATGCTCACACCAACTACAGCAGCCCTGAGCTAGACAAGTTAATTGAAGCGTATGATTCTGAGTTTGATCAGGAGAAGCGTTACGACTTGTCGCATCAAATCCAAAACTATGTCAGCAAAGCGAACATCATCGTTCCTGGCTACATGGTGCCTTATTCTCGAGTTGCTCATTGGCGCTGGGTTAAAATTCCTAAAAACGGCATGACAAAAGCGACAGAATGGGTGCTTCATCCAATGGATATCGGTAATTTCTGGATTGATAACCAAGTAAAAGAAGAGACAGAAGAAGCGATGGACGAGGGTAAAACCTTCCCAGAATTAACGGTAATTGATGATCGTTACAAATTGTAAATCAGTAGTTTAGATAGAAAATGATAGCCCCGGTAATGAATTTTATCGGGGCTTTCTTTTTTACTTAATAAGGTAAGACGCTTCTAAAAGGTAGGTTTTTGCATCACCAAGCAAAGAGAACGCTTTATCGATGGTTTTAAATCGATCATCAAGCGAGTCGCTTGATATCAGCTGGCTGAATGTTTGCAACGAGAAAGCTTCGTTTGCTTTGAAGAACTGATGTACGTTTTCAAGCTGCACTTTATGAATATGCTCCACCTTATTTAGGGCGGTGGTTAAATCGGAAATGTTAATCGACATTGCTACTCGGGAACCTTATCAACAAGACCTATATGAGGTCATAGAGTGGGGTTTTATATTTTGTGACAGAGAGTAGCACCGAAGAGCAATTTATAGTCTGATGAAGATCAATTTGCCTTATTTAAGCATCTGTAACGTGGCACTAGACGTGTACCTAGAGCTAGTACACGTTACAACGCTTGAATATAGGCTAGGATTTCACCTGATCAAAAGTAAAAGCCAAGTCCGACTAAAAGCCCTTGAGAAGCTGTATCATATTCAAATACTCCCTCATTTTTGTAATCAACCCAGGTCGACTTGTAAGCTAAGTTGAGATCAGACCATTCGTTAAAACGATAACGAACACCAGTTTGAATGGCATAAGTGAAGTGAGTATCGTTGCCAAGTCCGGCGTCGATGCTGGCATGAAATCGCCAGTTTTCGCTCAATTCATCAATGAGTCGCAAGCCAACTAAAAAATCGACCCAATCTTCTTGTAATGACAGTCTATCTTCTAGTACCCGGTTGTCATTACGATACAGCTTGCCGGTGATGTCATTGTCCCACCAACGTAATCCAAACATATAATCCAGTTTACCAAATGAATATTGTTCGCGTTGGAATGCCTTTGCTTCTAGAACACCTTGCCGTATTTCGATGTCCGCACGATAACGAGCGTTAGGCAGAGCGCCCTTGATATTATTAACATCACCACTTAAGTTCATGAAACTATAATCTATGTAGTAGCCCCACTTACTTTGGTAAATACTCTCGAATCGCAACATCGCCCCAATATCGAGGTGGTCTACGATGAACTTAGGATCGACATCCACCTCTGATGAAAAGCGACCAATACTGGTATCCCCGTGGATATTCAGTCCTAGCATGTACACTTCTATGCTATTTCGCCAACGAGATTCTTGTGTCTCAGCTGAGAGCGCTACTGATGTAGGTAATACAAGAATGAGTGAGGAGAGTGATAGCAGGTTACATGGTTTCATCCAATTTCCTTTTCGGCTTTTCGTCAGCTTTCAGCTTAGTAGAAGTCGCTACACTCTGCATAAAAAAGGGAAGCAACTTGCTTCCCTGTAATTAACATTGACTTAGAGTTGTTTGGCAATGTCTGAGGTTAGGCTTTCTAAGCCTATGGATAAAGCGTTGACGAGCGCTTCATAGCCCTCATCTTGAAGCGGCTGAGAGATTTGTATTGGCGCGCTGTTTTCTACCTTACCTTCGGCATTAATGAGTAACCATTCCCCCTCAATTTCGATATTACCTTTGTAGCTGCCATTAAATTTATTTAACGTAAGCTGGAGTTTGGCTTCACCGCTTTGATCCAACAGATTATTCATTTCAGTCGGCCAGTAATGACTTTGCTTGTGACGTAGTTCCGCGACGACTCTCTGAGTGATTTGCTCAGAAATACTGTGCGCCCATTGATTGTGCTTCGCCTGAATAACTTGGGTCTCAGAGGTTCGATAAACAATGCCATTATCATTCAAATAACTCGCCAATGTCACTGGACGAACAACTAAAGTTGGGCGCTGAGCGATATCAGAAGAGCTCAGCGTCACTGGTTCCGCCTTAGGTAGAAGGTACATAGCTCCTTTAGTTTGCGGAGCGCTACTGCAACCCGTTAGACCGACAAATAGCGCGATAGACAGAAAGAATACTCGTTTCATTAGTTTTTGCCTTTAACTGGTATTGGGTCACTGATTTCATCTTCTCCAAACACGAGAGAGTTTGGCTTTTCGTTTAGCTGTTTAAGTACGGGTTTAAACTCTGTCATTACGCTTTCTAATTCTTTTAGCGTGGCTTCCATTTCGCTGTACATGGTTGAGTTGGGCCCATAACCATCGAGTGTTTTTTGTAATTGCTGTAAGCTTTGGCGAATATCTGTTGGGATCTCTTGCGTCTCTTTTTGATTCAAAAGTTTATCAATACTGTCCGCCACGCGTTCTGCTGAAGCTAACGTTTTTTCGGACGTTTTTAACGTTGAATTGAGAGAGTCTAGTGTTTCTTCCATCGGTAAGTTATTAATCTTATTTAGGAAGTCGTTCACTTGGCGCTGAACCTGCGCAAAACCACCACGCATGGTTGGGAAAACATCTAAATCAGCAAACTTACTCGGTACGTAAGGCTCGTCATTTGGATAGAAGTCGGCGTCAACATACAGTGCGCCTGTTAATAAGTTACCTGTTTTTAAAGTACCACGTAGGCCTTTAGCAAACTCACTCTTCAATTTATCTTTTAACATTGGTAAAGATTGGGATTGGAAATCGCCATAAACACGGCCGAGCTCGATACGTACCAATACAGGGATTTTTTTCGCAGAAAAGTTCTCTTCTGGGGTTGGAAGTCGCATTGGTACACGCATCACAGTACCAATTCTCAAGCCTCGATATTCGACAGGTGCCTTACGTTTAAGTCCTCGTACCGATTCATCAAAAAGCATAACGAATTCAATATAATCATCGTACATGCCTTCTCGAAGTTGTTTAATATCATCGTACAAGCGGAAGTTGACCATATTTTCAGTGAGCTGTTCACCGGATTCAAGACCTGGAACGGTATCGAAGGTAACACCACCCGTTAGCATGCTCTCTAATGAGCCAAACTTGACTTCGAACCCTTCAGCGTTGAGCTGTAAATCTACGCCAGAATTCAGCCAGAACTTGGTACGAGTGCGCACTAAGCTGTCATAAGGCTTGAAAATAAAGAGTTGGTATAACGCTTTGCGAGTGTCAACATCAAAGCTGGTTTTCTCTACACGACCAACCGTAAAGCCTTTATAAATGACGGGGTCACCAACGCCTAGCTTACCAGCCTCGCGGTGTGTTAACACAAGGCGTAACCCCTCTGCATCAGGAGAGGCGACTGGGGGAACATCTAAGACCGTAAAGCGCTCTTTCTCTATCTTAGATTTACCCGGCTGAAGTTGGATATAAGCGCCAGAGAGCAAGGTCTCTAAACCTGAAACGCCATCACGGCCAATACGAGGCTTCACAACCCAAAACATGGTGTCATCTCGCAGCATGCGTTCTGCATCCTTGTTCATTTGTGCCTTAGCGATGATGTGATCGTAATTTTCACTGAGAGTGACTTCAGTAATCAGTCCGACTTTTACATTCAATGCTCGGATTTCGGTTTTGCCAACCTCAATCCCATCTGCGGTTGGCAGTTGGAGAGTAATTTGTGGGCCTGTACTGTTGATATATTGGAACAGCATCCACGCTCCCATGGCTAGCGCAAGGATCGGGACAATCCATATCGCAGAAATCTGCTTTTGCGGTTTTATTTGAGCGGTTACGTTGTTCTTATCACTCATATTTGGCTTTCTCGTTTAAGTTGTCAGAAATCGGCTCCTGCACTTCGTTTTGTGGCAATTGCCACAACAAACGTGAGTCAAATATCATTGCAGAAAGCATAGTAAAAATGACCACTGCCGCGAAAGAGAGCGCAGCAGGACCTGGATAAATCGCCATTAAGTTTTGCAGCTGAACCAGTGCAACTAAGATCGCGACGACGAAGATATCGATCATGGACCAACGGCCAATAAACTCAGTTATGCGGTAGATCTTTAAGCGTGAAATACTCTCTTCGTGCGGAAGATATCGCGCTTTTTGCGCATTGTAATACAGCCACGCGAGTGCCAGCATTTTCGCCATTGGAATAAATACGCTAGCAAAGAAAATTACCATCGCAATAGGGTAAGAACCTAAATGCCAAAGCAATATTACCCCCTCCATGATAGTCGAACCTTCTGCATGTCCAAGACTTACGGTGTACATCATAGGGTAGAGGTTTGCAGGGATATAGAAAATGACTGAAGCAAACAAAAGCGCCCAAGCTTTTTGTAAGTTGTCTGCGGGGTTGTATTTGTGAATAGGGCTTTTACAACGAATGCAGTGTTGGTGTTTTTTAGCTTCAATAGGGTTGAGCTGGTGACACGTATGACAACCAATATGGTTGTGGTTATGGTGCGTATCACCCTCTTTTACATTAGATAGCTCGATAGCTGGAATAAAGTGCCCCCAGAGCCAGCTTTTGTCGACCATTGATATGCATTTGACTACCAGAACGGTATATACACAAAACGCCCAGAATGAAGTGCCCATTCCTATGTCTGCGAGGGAAGCGATTTTAATTAAGCTGACCAACACGCCAATCAAAAAGACATCCACCATTAACCAGGGTTCGACTCGAAACAGAAGACGGCATAAAACTTTTGCCATTCGTTGCTGCTTTCTAGAGGGGGTATGTTTACGTGCTTTTAATGCTTCAAGGTGAAGAAAGAGAATGAGACCAACATAGATTGCAGGCAAAACGATAACTGTTGCGAGTAGCAGCACACCCAAAAGCACATTTTGAAACTCAGCCAGCATTTTGGCAGCGTGCAACAAGGTGATTTCTTGCGACAACCCTTGCACGCTGAACGACATAAAAGGGAAAGAAATGCTTAGCACTAACATGATCAAACATGCCGATGATATGGCGATCACGCTTTGGTAAGGCTTGGCATTCACTTTAGTCAGCGAATGCGAACATCGAGGACATTGTGCTTTTTGCCCCTGTTCGATATCGGGAATGCGAACAACAAGGCCGCACTCTTCGCATGAAATTAACTGACGGGAATTAGGTTGAATACTCATCGGGTAGGTTTTAGATTCATTTGCTTTAAGAATACTCTTTTTTCACTAGGCACGCTTGTTTTGATTCAGGAGTTTACGAGTTTCTTACTTTTGGCATTAGAGGATATGGGAGATCTAAGACATAAACGAAGTCGCGTTTGGTACAAGATTTTACGGCGAAGATGAGTATGTTGGAAGTCGAAAATAATGTGATATTGCTTGTCTGTGGAGGGGGGTAATTACTTGTTTTTAAGGGTAAGTAACCCTGCCCAGATAATCAGAGCAGGGAAAAAGAGCATTTTATTTAAGGTACTTAGTTGTACTTTACTTGACCGTTCCGCTCTTAAAGGCATTGGAGCCGACTTGCGTACCGTTGAGCGTTTTGCCGTAATAGCCTTGGTGCTGGTGATATTTCTCCGCGTTTGCGGTGACATTGCCTTTGAATCGAGGATCTTGTGGACGCTCATGGCTGTTGACGTATGCTGCGACATCCCAAGCTTCTTGCTCTGTCAGCTGTACACTTTTACCAAGCGGCATGTTTTCGTAAATAAAATAGGCCGCTGTGTTAATCCGGTGCATACCTGCGCCCCAGTTATACGCATATTCGCCCCAAAGTGGTGGAATGTATGAATGGTCGTTGGTGTCTTTGATGCCTGAACCGTCGGCGCGATGGCAAGTTTCACAGTTCTTTTCGTAGACCAATGCGCCTCGCTCTATTGATGGTTCTTGCTCAGGGGCGGCGATTTTTGGGTAGCCACGCCCAGAGAGATTACCCCGCTTTTCAATTGGTAATGCTTGTGCGATGGCTTCGGGCAACGGGAAGTCTTTTGCTTTTCCACCAATTTGCAACGTTTTTGCGTCTAGTTCTGGAATGGGTTCATCCGCCATACCATGTTTGTCAAGCAAGCCGCCCATCGCTAACCAGTAGGCGTAAGCACTAAGGGCAACAATTTCTGTCGAATCGTAAGCGGGCGCTTTACCGTTCATGGAATACTCGAAACAACCTTGGATACGGTCAGCATAGCTGTTTACGCGATCGTTTTTCTTACGATATGCAGGGTATGCCATGTAAGCTGCCCACAGTGGCGCAGCGTTTGCTTTTCGTCCTGCCTCCATATGGCAGTTCACACAGTTTTGTTCGTTGCCAACGTATTTTCCGCGCATTTGTTGTGAGTTAACAAAGAGCGAGTAACCGCGTTTTACTTGCTCACCAAATGCGGTGTTTGGGATTGTGCTGAGATCACGCGATTTTAAGTATTCACCGTGCTTTTCTTTTTCTATCGCAGGTAGCTCTTTCTGGCGGTCCGGTAATGGATCGTTAGCTAGTACGAGCGTAGAAATGAAAGGCAGTGCGAACAAAGAATAGAAACGTTTCATGACTGCTCCTAGTAACGTAATGAGGCAAAGTAGTAAGCAAGATTTTCGATCTCTTTGTCAGTGAGATTTTTTGCGATGGTCCCCATCATATTGAGCGGGTCGCCACTGCGAGTGCCGTTTTTCCATGCCATCAATTGCGTTTTTAAGTAATCAGCATGTTGGCTTGCGAGGCGAGGGAACTTGTCGACGCCCATACCGCTGGCTCCATGACAAGTTGCGCAAGCTGGAATATTTCTATCCCAATCGCCTTGGAAAATTAATTTACGATACGGGTTACGAATATCAGCTTGGTCGCCGCGTTGTTCTGGATTCGTGAACTCATAGCTCGGGAGGTTAGCAAAGTACTCCATAACTTCCTTACGGTCTGCGGGATCGCTGAGTTCCTTCGCCATGCCTTGCATGACCACATTTTGGCGTTCGCCACTAAGGAATAGTTCGATTTGAGTGTTGAGATAATTCGCGTTTAAACCAGCGATCATCGGCGCGATATTTGGCTGTCCCATGCCATCTTGGCCGTGACAACCGCTACATACGCTGGCTTTTTCCGGAATAGACGAGGCGCTTGCGCCCATAGTGGTTGCTAACAAACAGGCCACCACCACTGGAAGAATTTTTGACATGCTGACTCACTTTAATTTTTATTAATATGTCTAAGTGCTACTTGGTAGTCACTTGGACAATATTGTCGGCCTTGTCAATAATGAAAGGTATTGTGGATTTCCACATATTTAATAAGTGTAAATGGCCGTATTTGTTTTTATTGGTTGTTCTATAAGCGATAAAAACAAAGTGGTGAAGAGCTGCACAAATCGGCAGCTCTAAGTGGTAGAGACGTCTTAACGTGCGGCGTTACGCTTTGCGGATTTTGGCCGGCAGGGACTGACGTGCCGCCGCGCCCACGACCCAATCCAACAACACGCCTTTGCCTTCTCGAGTAGGGTCAATTAAGCCAATGTCGTTAATATTGACGCCATCTTGGCTGCGCGTTTTTACGGGTTGTTGCTTATCGCCGATCCAGTGCGAGCGTTGTCCTAGCTCGGTATGGCCAAACCCATGTTCAAATCCGAGTGTGCCAGGGCGAATCCCGCTGACTATCATCGCAAGTGCTTTGGTGCTTGCAGATGGTGTCTCGATAACAAACTCATCACCCGTTTTAATGCCTGCGCACTCGGCATCGATTGGATGGATGTACACTGGGTTTACGCCTTTAATCGAGTTCAACCTTGGCGATAGATTGGATACCGCACTGTGAATGTTGGATTTAAAGTTCGTCAGGCTGAAAGGCCATTCTGAGCTTGGGAACTGGTCTTCCATTGATGTGCCATCGGCCAGTTTTTGTGGATGCCATGTTGGGCAACCCGTGTAGAAATCACCGGTCATGGTGTTTCTTGCGCTGCCGACACGTTCATTCCATATCGCGACAGGTCGTGTCCATTTGTGCTTCATTTGCTCACCTTGATACGCTTCGGTTGCATTTTCAAAACGTCCACCGCGAGCAAAAATAAACGCCACACGTTTCATCTCATCCGCTGTCAGCGTCTTCTGCATGGCTGGCATTAAACGCTCTAGGCCGGACCACGCAATGTCTTCTGCCGAAACTTCAGGCACCCCGCCTTTCACATAAGCCAAGTTTGCCGCGGAACGTAAGTAGAAATCTTCAGCGCTGTGGAGAGCGTGCCAATTCCCTTGCGCATCTTGAATCGCGTTGTCACCAAAGCCGCCTAGTTGCATTTTCTTGGCGACATCAATCAAAAAGTTTTCTAAGCAAATTGAACGACCATCGGCGGTTTTCTCTGTTCGCGCTCCCACAATCGGCCAACGAGCGGTGACGGTTTTCACCGGAACGTCGTGCCAAGGCGTTGCCATACCCCAGCTTTCGTAGGTGACCGTGTCCGGCACAATATAGTCCGACAATGCGGTGGTTTCGTTAATGAACGCATCAACAGACACAATCAAACCGAGTTTTTTTGGATCTTTAAGCTTGTCTTCCAGCAGAGCTTTCAAACCGGGTACACCATACATTGGGTTCGCCATGTGATTGATCCACGCTTTAACGCGGTATGGATAACCATCAATAGCCGCAGATAGGTGCTCTGTCAGCAGTGGCGCGGCAAACGGATACCAAGGCGCGCGAGTTGGATAAGGGGATTCACCAGCCTCAACGCGACGTTTGTATTCGCTTGTTTTGTGGTAGGGGAATTTACTGCGCGACAAAAAGACGCCTTTCGGGCCGACTTTGCCAGCAAATTTGGTGAAGTCGTAACGAGGACCCGCAGCGGAAGTTGGGTAGCCACCCGCTTTGGCCATCGCGCCGCCTTTCATATTTATGTTACCAATCAACGCATTGAGCATCATGATGGTAAACGAGTTATAGAACCCATTGGTGTGCATGTTGCCACCGTGGGTATCGACCACCGCTTTTGTTCCGTGACTGGTGAAGCGCTTTGCTAGTTCAACAATTTGTTCGACAGGGATTTCACATTGTTGGCTGTAGAACGCAAGGCTGTATTTGAACGCCTCTTCTTTGAGTCTTTGTAGAGACGATTTTACGCGCACTTCGCCCGATGCAAGCGAAACCGTTTTATCGACAAACAGTGCCGCTTCCTCTTCTTGGGTATGAACACCAAATTCGCCGCTTTGCTCATCCACGATGACGTATGGGTCGGAGTCAGACAACGCTTCGCCCTCGAATGGCAGATTCAAGTCCGACGCGCGTAAAAACGTGCCGTTTCTCGGGTGCTGATTATCGCTTATCACGAGATGCGTAGCATTACACCAGTGCGCGGTGCCGGCTCGCTTCATCGCGTTTGCCCCCGGCTGCGCCAAGAAGGTTTTGTTGTAGCGTTGGTTTTCGATGATCCACTGGATCATGCCAAGCACGAGGGCAGAGTCGGTGCCTGGTTTGATTGGTACCCAGCGGTTTTTGTCACCGGCAGCCAAGCTCGATGAACCAGCAGGCAAACTTGGTGTGATGATGGTGTATTCCAAGCTACCTTCTGTTCGCGCATTGGCGAGTTGGCGCGCCTGACGCTTAAAAGGGTTACCCGCTTGAGCTGGTGACATACCGATGAAGATGATGTATTCCGCGTTATCAAAGTCTGGCTTCAAGTGCGCGTTCTTATCTAAATCGTTCATGAATGCGCCGCTGCCAGCACGAAATGCGTAGCCGCAGTAAGAGCCATGATGCCCAAAGTTACGCGTACCATAGCTGTTGAACGCGAAGCGTTTGAATATGTCGTCTCGGCCTTCGTTACCGGCGTTGGTCATTAACAGTTGGTTGGCTTTCGGTCCATATTCTGGGTTTTCAGGATCAACGGGCGTTGTTAAATCGCGAATGTCGCGTAAGCCATCCACATGACCTTCACCAAATAAATCACCGCCCTCGACGACTTCTTCTATCAGTTGTTCGTAACTGATCGGAATCCATTTTCCTTCGCCGCGTTTTCCAACTCGTTTCAGTGGCTGAGTAATGCGGTACGGGCTGTTGCGAATTTCTAGCATCCCATTGCCACGTGCGCATGCTGTTGAACGACCGTCAAGGCCCGCTTCTCCTGCCAAACTTAAATAAGCACCTTTGACTGGCGTTTCGAACGGAATGTGTTGCTGATGAGAGAGTGGGTGATATGGGTTGCCAGTAATACGCAAAATCTCGTCGTTGCGGTTATCAATGCGTACACGCAATCCGCACAGTGACCAACAACCAAAGCACATCGATGGTGCAACGCGCTGATTTGGATTAGGGATTAGGTTGCCTTTGCTGTTGACCGTGTACTCTGGTTCAAGCGAGTTACCGTGGTGAATATCACGCGTTTTTTCTCCCGCAGTGCCTTCGAGCGCACCCTCGACCATGTGTTTGGTGGTGGTGGCGTAACCCGCAGCGAATGCGCCAAGCCCACCCACTGCAATGCCTGATTTCAAAAACTGACGGCGTTTGTTATCCATGATGAAATCCCCTTTGATTAGCGTTCAGTTAAGGTGGGTAATGAGGCTTTTACTTCGATCTTTTGTTTTGGCTGAACCAGCTCCGAACCGAGCAGTGCCAGTGCAAGCCATAATCCGAGCATGCCGATAATGCCTATCCAGCCATTTCCATCCATAGTGAGTTGGTATGGATACAGCCCTGCATCGAACTTGGCGATGGTTTGCACTTCCATGATGGTAAACCAGCGAATCAGCCATGCACTTTCCAGTGCGGCAGCAGACACAAAACTGAGCCCTATGACGTGACGAAATCTGGCTGATGCGGACTTTTTGGTATCGCGCAAGAAGATGAAAGCGAGCAAAACACAACCTAAAACGACAAAAGTGAGCAGGGCAATGTTGTGCATCCATTGTTCGCTAGAATAGAGCGAAAATGCGGAATTGTTGGATGCCCAAATCGGTAGCAGTATCAGCGTTAATACACCGCTGGTAACCACTGATTTTTTCAGTAAATTAGTATCGCCAGATGTCAGCGTCTTTGACTGACTAGGCAGCAGTAACCAAATCAGCAGAGAAAATCCGACAGCGCCCATAAATGCAGTGACAAACCAAAGAATTGGTGACGCGGGTTGGTGCCATAAAGAGCGCGATTTAACGACCGCAATTTCAGCGCCTGTGTAGACTGCAATGGTGATGCCTGATAGCACCGTGATGGCAGACACCATAAGCATGACTCTACGAGAGAGCGCCCAGTCACCCAGTGACAGCTTTGAAATTAGAGGCAGTACTTTCCCTGGCTGATTACGTAAGTTGATCAGATCCTCGCGGAGATACAGCCATGCAGTCACTACCGCTAAACCTGAGAAAACAGGCAAGAAAAGCGACCCTAAAGACATCCATGACCACGGAGTGATGTGTGCGTAGAAATGCCATGCGCGTCCCGGTTGGTGAAGGTCGCCAGTTAACGCTAATGGCCCCACGATGGCGCCGATGGCCAGCGTCAGAACAAGCGCAGCGCGCAGTCTGTGACTGGTGTGTTTTTCAAATAATAGGGCGATTAGGAATAAAACAGCAGCCGCATAAGCTGAGCCGATGTAGAAGAAATACTGCACTGCCCACGGGAGCCAAGCCATTGCTTGAGGTTGGACTAACACTTCGGTGATGTTCATGCGCGCTCTCCCTGTGGGTCGTAAATAGCAGGTTGTCCGTCGATGTGGCTGGTGAAGCGTTCATCCATGCCGATGTAAAACACGTGTGGCTTGGTGCCTTCATTGGGTTTTAGCACTTTGATATCGTCTTGGTGCTTCGCAATTAAGCGGCGGACTTCGCTTGATGGATCATTCAAATCACCAATTACACGTGCACCGCCAACACAGGTTTCCACGCAGGCAGGCAATAGACCTTGTTCTAGACGGTGAGCACAGAAGGTACATTTATCTGCGGTGAGGGTGTCTTCATTGATAAAGCGAGCATCGTAAGGGCAAGCTTGTACGCAGTACGCGCAGGCGACGCAGCGGCTGTTATCCACCATGACAATGCCATCTTTGCGCTGAAAGGTTGCTTGAACCGGACACACTGCCACGCAAGGTGGGTTGTCGCAGTGGTTACACAGGCGCGGTAGCATAAAGGCTTTTGCTTCTCGCGTGGCTGTAGAGCCATCATCTAACGTAACTTCGTATTGCTTTACGGTGGTTCGGAACTGACCGATTGGCGCTTGGTTCTCGATGCTGCAACCCACAGTGCAAGCCTGGCATCCGACACATTTACGCAAATCTATCACCATGGCATAACGCTTCCCGACTTGTCCTTTTCGGTCAGCGGACTGGTTATTTCGAATAATGTTTCCCGCAGTTGCCGTGCCAATGCCAGCGACTGGAATTAACGCGGCTCCGGCTGTGACCGCGCTGAGAAAGCGACGTTTGGTGGAATCCATAACTCACCTGCTTTTTTTGTTGTATTTGAATTGACTGATTCCATTGTGAGAAATGCACTGCGAGGCTTATATTGTGGATTTCCACATACCCAGATCAAACTTGATCTAAAACAAATGTGGTTTACCAAGGGTAGCTGTTATTCTTGCTCCATTACTTTCGAAGGAACGATTCTACTCATCATGAACAAAACGCCACGGTTGCTTCAGTTTTGGGTTCTTTGCTTAGTTGCCTTTGCATCTTTGGCTCAGGGCGCAGTTTCTGAACAAGAATATCTGCAAGAAATGCAAGAGCAAAAGGCAGTGCAGCCAGAGGCCAAGCAGAAAGTCGAAGTGGGCGTGTTAGCGATACGTGGTCACCTTTATGCTGAGCAGAGATGGCAACCGACCATTGATTGGCTCAATCAGCAAATTTCTGATGTGCATTTTGTTCTTCATCCCCTTAACTTGGATGAAATGGGCGAAGCGGTGAAGTTTCAGACGATGGATTTCATCTTAACTAACCCAGGTCAGGCAGTGCGATTGGGTAGGCAATACGCGCTATCGTGGATGGCAACGCTAACCAGCCGAGCGCCGCAAAATTCGAACTACGGAATTGGTTCGGCGCTGGTGGTTCGAGCCAGTTCAAGCTATCAAACATTGCAAGATGTCTCAGGGCTTCCCGTTGCTGCTGTATCAGAAAAAGCCTTTGGCGGTTACTTAACGCTGCGTTACCAGATAGTCGAAATGGGTCTTAATCCTAACGATTTCTTTGCTGATGTCCGTTACCTCGGCTTTCCTATTGATGCCAACCTGTATCAATTGCGTGATGGCAATGTGGAAGCCGCTGTCGTCCCTGCTTGTTTATTGGAACAGATGCAAAATGAAGGTCTGTTACAGCAAGGGGATTTTCGAGTCCTAAATCAACAGCCAAATGAACATTCTTCGTGCGCTGTTTCTACGCCGTTATATCCAAACTGGTCATTTGCCAAAACAGAGCGCGGCTCTGCTCAGATCGCCAAACAGATTGCGCAAGTATTGTTAGCGATGCCACCTGAACACCCTGCGGTTATTGCGGCAGGCGCATCAGGTTGGACGTCACCCGTCAGCTTGCTGAGCATCGACAAACTTTATCAGGCGCTAGACCTCCATCCGTTGCAGCAGCCTTGGTGGCAAGAAGCATTGCGCTGGCTGCGTAGTCATCAGGAATGGGCGTGGGCGCTGTTCATTTTTGTGATTGTATTGAACGCTTACCACTTTTGGCTTGAGTATCGATTTAGCAAGAGCAAGCAAGCGTTGGAGCAGACATCGTTACGTTTAAAAGAGAAAAGTGAACAGTTAGAGCATTCACAAAGAGTCGCGATTGTCGGTGAAATCGGCACCAGTCTTGCCCATGAGCTCAATCAGCCATTGGCAGCCATTCGCAATTATAGTGAAGGCGGTTTACTTCGCTTGGCCAAAAAACGCCCACATGAAGATATTGTCCCTGTGCTTGAGAAAATACAGGGCCAAGTTGAAAGAGCCGATGCAATTATTCAGCGATTAAGAACGTTGATTCGTAAGCGCAGTGTCGACAAAACGTCGTGTGATCTTCAAGTACTTATTGATGACACGATTGAGTTGCTCCATTTTAGAATGCAGAAGCAAAACATTTCTATTGTGGCCAGTACAGAAGGGAACATTCGTCCGTTACTTGTCGATGCAGTTGGCGTACAACAGGTTTTAGTTAATGTGATCAGCAACGCGATTGATGCGTGTACTTTGTTCCAAGAGAAATATCACTCATCAGGTTATCAAGGTAAAATTGCCCTGCATTGCGATTACCAAATCAGTCAACTCTCTATTCGAGTGTTAGACAATGGTACAGGGTTGCAGCAAGAGAATCCGACTCAAGCGTTTGTGAGTAGCAAAGAAGAAGGGCTTGGGCTAGGGTTAGCCATTTGTCGCGATGTGATGGAAATGCATGGTGGCGAGTTTGTCATCAGCTCGATAGCACCACATGGTTGTTTGGTTGAGCTTGTGTTTCCATATCAAAACTAATCTGAACTAGGCATAGGAGCACTCAATGAGCAGCGGTGAAAAGCAGCTACCTGTTTTTGTAGTCGATGATGATGAATCGGTGCGTGACTCGCTCGCTTTTATGTTGGAAGAGCATGACTTCAACGTGACGACTTTTGCTGATGGGCAATCTTTTCTCGATAAAGTGAACATTCATCAGGCCGGATGCGTGATCCTTGATAGCCGAATGCCCAACCTTCGTGGCCAGCAAGTGCACCAAATTTTAAATCAAGCCAACAGCCCGCTAGCCGTTATTTATCTGACAGGGCATGGTGATGTTCCGATGGCGGTCGATGCATTGCAAGCTGGGGCGGTCAATTTCTTCCAAAAACCAGTCAAAGGCGATGAACTGGCACGAGCCATTTTGCAGGGACAGGCGCAGTCTGCCACAAACCTCGATATGGCAGCAGCTAAATCGGCTTATGAATCGCTCACACCTAGAGAAAAAGACATTTTACGTTTGATTATTGAAGGAAAGCGCAACATTCGTATTGCTGACGAACTTTGCATAGCAATGCGAACGGTTGAAGTACACCGAGCTAATCTATTGAAGAAGTTCTCGGCAAAAACCGTCGCAGAGTTGGCATATATTTATGGCAAGCTAGATTAAAGCTTACCGAGTGAAGCCTCTTAAGGCTATTTAGAGGATACAACTTGAGCTTTATGACGACTCGCGTATTATCTTCTTCGTTCTTACTTTATCTGAATTCTTATGAGTTTGTTGACTAAACGACATCACACGCCACATAAGCGGGCAAAATGGCTACTGGCGATTATTGGCTGGGTGGTCGTTGTGTGTCTGATGCAAAATTCAGGCTTTGCATCGTCATGCTCTATGAAATATGAGGCGGAATCGCCCGCGGTTTCACTTGCTGATGAGCGTTCGAGCGTCAAGTCGATTGATACTAAAGAAACCAGCAAGTGCGAATTGTCTGAAAAGTTAATTCAGTTTTCTCAACATCAACTCGATGTATTTATTGTTGTTCTGTTTGTCGGTCTTTTTGCTTCGGCAATTTGGTTGTGCAGTGCCTATATTGGTGCGCAACATTGGACGGAACCGATAGGCCGTAAGTATCGAGTCCATCTGACTTTCTGTGTGTTCCGAGAATAAAAGCGTGCTTTCTGACCACTAGCGTCAGTTATTTAGCACCTTTGTCTTTTAACTAGGAATCACTATGAATCAAATTACTAAACTGACTCAGTTTGCGTTCATGTTTTTTATGACGCTTGCTTTGAGTTTGCTCTCTCTGAGTATTTCAGCTCAAACTACTGATACAGGTTGGCTAACCAACCCACAACATCCTCCAGTGCAAACGCGCTTTGTGCTCACTGGTCAACAAGATCCGCAAGCCAAAACACTTACAGGTTATTTGGATGTCAAGTTAACCGGAGACTGGAAAACTTACTGGCGTTCACCTGGTGAGGGCGGCGTAGCACCATCTATTGATTGGCAAAATTCACAAAATTTATCCAAAGTGGATTGGCAATGGCCGCACCCACAAAAATTCGAACTGTTAGGTATCGAGACTCTTGGGTATAAAGGCGATACTTTGTTCCCCATGACGCTGCACGTCGAAGACATGTCCAGACCTGTCACGATTGATGCGGTACTGACACTTTCTTCTTGTACGACGATTTGTGTGCTGACCGACTATCAAATTCAATTGACGTTCTTGCCTTCTGATCTAACAGTCGATGAAGGCGTGATGTTCAGTTACGCTCAAGCAGTGAGTAACGTGCCGCAGCCATCGCTGTTTATTGATGTTACTCAGGCGAGTTGGGATGCGAACCAATCGAAACTACAAATCAAGCTACAGAACAGTCAGGGTTGGCAACAACCACAAGTGCTGGTGGATGGTGTCGATGAAGCAACGCGAGACTATAGCTTCAAGCTTGAAGGAATGTATCAAGAAGGAAACATCGTCACCGCGAGCTATATCGTTGATACTTGGCTGGGCGATGTGGAGTTAGATGGTCAGTCGCTGTTTGTGACCATCAAAGACACCAATTTACTAGCAGAAGAAACCACTCAAGCAACTGCTGAGGCAATAGTTGAACCGTTGCCGAGCACGTCTCTAACGAGTGTTTTTCTATTCGCGTTGCTCGGCGGTTTAATTCTTAACATTATGCCTTGCGTTCTTCCGGTTTTGGGGATGAAGCTAAGTAGTATTGTTGCCGCTCAAGGTATCGAGCGTCGTCAAATTCGCGCTCAGTTTGTTGCCTCGTCACTTGGTATATTAACGTCGTTCTGGATTCTCGCTGGTTTTATTTTGGTGCTTAAGCTAACAGGTAATGCCATTGGCTGGGGCGTGCAATTTCAAAGCCCTTGGTTCTTAGGTTTGATGGTGTTGGTCACCACTTTGTTTGGGGCCAATATGCTGGGGCTGTTTGAAGTCCGTCTATCATCGGGTACCAATACATGGCTGGCCTCGAAAGGTGATAACTCCCTAGTTGGTCACTATGTTCAAGGTATGTTTGCCACATTGCTTGCGACGCCTTGCTCCGCGCCTTTTCTAGGAACGGCCGTGGCGTTTGCCTTGGGTGCCGACGTATTAACGTTATTTGCAACCTTTACAGCATTAGCATTGGGTATGGCACTGCCTTGGCTCTTAGTCGCTGTGTTTCCAAATATCGCGCTGAAACTACCAAAGCCTGGCTCGTGGATGAATGTCGTTAAAATAGCGTTTGGCATAATGATGCTGGCAACCAGCGTTTGGCTACTTTCATTAATGGCAAATCATGTACCTATGTTATGGATTGCACTCATCGCTGTGGTTGCTTTTGTTGTAATGATGGCAAGAGTTAAGAAAGTGTATGGCGAGAAAGCGCTTGCTGTATCCGGAACTGCGTCATTAGTGTTGATAGCTGGTGGCCTGTTACTTGGTAGTGTCACTGCCGACCAATGGGCGACACCGCTTCCTGAGGACTTAGCGTGGCAGAAGCTTTCTAACTCGGCGATTGAAGATCACGTCAATAATGGGCGAGTGGTGTTTGTGGATGTCACTGCGGATTGGTGTGTCACGTGTAAAGCGAACAAGATCGGTGTGATCTGGCAAGATCCTGTCTACTCATTGCTGCAAAGCCCTAATGTAGCGACGTTAAAAGGGGATTGGACACATCCGGACGGCTCGGTAACTGACTTTTTACGAGCTCATGGGCGTTACGGTGTGCCGTTTAACATCGTCTATGGCCCGGCAGCGCCGCAAGGTATCCCGTTACCTGTGATTCTGACTGATGATGTTGTTTTAAGTGCGGTGAAGCAAGCGAGTGGGGGAGCTATTCAATGAGTTCGACAAAGCGGCGTAGAACATTCCGATATTGGCTCGTTCAAATCGTACAGATGGTGCTCATTGTCACCGTCATTTCCATCGCGATGGATTGGTATCGCACTAAAGATATTCCTAAACAGGAGTCACCACCATTGAGCTCAGTCTTGAGCGATGGCGAACACTTCGATGCAATCGCGCAAAGTTATGAACAACCTGTCGTTGTTTATTTTTGGGCGACTTGGTGTCCCGCTTGTAAATTTGTAAGCCCAAGCGTGAGTTGGCTGAGTGATGACTACACCGTAGTTGGCGTTTCTGGATCGTCGGGACCGAATGAGCGTGTGGCGCAGTTTATGAGGGCAAAAGAATATCGTTTCGAAAACATAAACGATCCTTCAAGCGATATTATGCGCGAATGGAAAATTAGCGTGACCCCAACCATTTATGTTTTAAGAAATGGTGAAATTTCCTCCGTCACAACTGGCGTTACTACTCCGATAGGAATATTAACGAGAATTTGGTTAGCTCGATAACGCAATAAAAATCCGATATTCAAAATATAGAGTATCGGATTTTTTCTTTTTATTTTCTCGCTCTAACGGGAATAATAATGTGTGCGTATGGCATACCATTCCACATCACGTATGGGCCATCATAACTTGAACCGATGGGTAGATAGTCGAGCAACACTTGGTCTAGGGTAATAATCATCATGTGTGGTTCTTCCACAATCCATTGGTTATCGTCCGTTATTCCTTCTGAAAATGGGTCGGTGTTATTGGCGCCGCCATCACCCGCTAACATGCCAAAAAGTACAATTAACTGAAATGAAATTAGTTAAATAGTCAGATTAATAAATTAAAGCTCAATTTAATAAAAATTAAAGTTTGATAAATTTAATTATAGAGTGACCTTAAAAAGGAAGTGTTATTTAAATTTAAAATAGTAATTGATAGTTTTACTATGTTAATTTAAGTGTTCATTTATAAACATTTTTTCTTCTATTAATACGCATGGTTTAAAACATCTGGCTGTCCTGCTTTGAAGCGTGACCAAAAGATGATAAATAGGTGTTTTTAGTGATATGAGCTGAGTTTATTTGTAATCTATATTTTCAACACCTAATTTCCCTCGTATGGCTAATCGTATAAAACAACATTTTATCTTTATTGTTGTCACGCTAAAGCGTACTTTCTTAATTATATGATTAGTTATAAAGGTAACGAGAATGGGATTAAAAATCCGTGGCTCTGTTGGTATAAATGGCACTAATTCGAAAAATGATGTTAAAGCAGTTCAACAATTTTTAAATGATAACCAAAAGAGAATAGGTTTTACCCGACTGTTGGTTGTTGATGGCTCGTTAGGGCGGAGTCCTCATTTGTCGAAAACAGTAGAGGCAATAAAAGTGTGTCAGCGTAAGCTACTTTATATGGTAAAGCCAGATGGTCGGATCGATGTAAATGGTAGAACTCATCGTAAGCTCAATGGATTACCATCCTATAGCTCAGTGAAAAATGATCCTCATGATGCTCAAAAACTAGTAACCAAAGTACCTTGGATGAAAACAGCGTTGGGAGAAATTGGACAAAAAGAAGTTTCAGGCACTAAGGCCAATCCAAGGATTTTAGAGTATTTTACAGCATCTAAGTTCTGGGGCACTGATGACTCTGGAGGTCAAAATGCTTGGTGTGGTTCGTTTGCCGCTTGGGTTTTTAAACAACACGGAATCACTCCAGTAAAAGAAGCTTATCGAGCAAAGGAGTGGAAGGGTTTTGGTAAAAACATCTCAGAACCTATACATGGAGCTCTAGGGATTAAATCGAGAAAAGGTGGTGGGCATGTTGCTTTTGTCGTGGGAAAGAGCCCTGATGGTAGGCATTTGTACATGTTAGGAGGAAACCAAAGCAACCAAGTCAATATAGCAAAGTACTCTATTGATGTCTGGGACAAGTTCGTAGTACCGAGTAACTACGATGAAACAAAAGGCACTTTACCTGTATATACAAAAGGCTCTGCCTTAGCAGGAACGGAAAGTTAAATATGAAGAAATTTATAAGTTTGCTAGGCTGTGTGAGCTTGTCAGCTTGTGCTTCACAGGGAGTGTACTCTCAGAATGAGGTACTCAAAGATGCGATATTTCAAACGCCCTATTCTGCAGTGGTGAAAATTACAGGTTTTGAAAAGTTTGCTGAACACGAGGAAGATGTTCTCTTTAAAGTTCAAGCAGAAGTGATTCAGAAACTTCGTGGAGACGTTGGGCCTGAGATTACTTTCAGTATGTATGGCGAGCTAGGAGATGAGCCCAATATACACAATGATCCTGTCATTCTCACACTATGTCGTGATAAAGATACATATTATTGGCCTGGAACGGGGGCTGAGTTTGGGGCTAATCAAGAGAACATGCTAAACGCTCAAGAAACAGCTGCTCACTTGGATACAGAACAGCGCCATTTTGCACATTGTTCAGAATGAAATTGATAGCGGTTGAAATGAGCGGTTACAGAGCATGTTAGTTGCCATCGTAGACAGCGTCTTTGCTGAATGATTCGTCGAGATTTTTTAGTCTTTGATTGTCAGAGGCGACTGACAAAACCATACCAACTGTGACAACCAAACCGCTATTAAAGCAGGATATTATTCCTTCAACTTTGTGTTTTAGGAGTAGTCATTAGACTACCCAATAATTGTTGGAATAAATAATGACGAAACGTTGGCTTGTCTCCGCTGTGAGCATCGCGCTGCTCGGCGGTGGTACGTATTTCTATCTCCAATCTGCTGCTCAACCAGAATTGCTGCCTACATTGATTGTGGAAAAAGGCACGATTGAAAAACAAGCGGTGGCTGTTGGTAAAATTGTCCCTGCACACTCTGTGTCTATCAAGTCACAAATCGACGGTATCGTCGGTGAAATTTACGCGAAAGTTGGTGAAAAGGTGAAGCAAGGCCAGCCGCTGATCAAAGTGCGTCCAAACCCAACACCCCAAGCATTAACGGATGCATCGGCAGAACTCATGCGTAGCGAAGCCGATCTGGAATCCGCCAAACAAAAACTGTCCAACTTAGAAAGCTTGGTCAAGCAGGACATTATTCCAAGTAACTACGACGAATACGTAAGTGCGCGCTCGGCAGTCAAATCTGCGCAAGCGGACGTATTGCAAAAGCGCCAGAATCTCGAACTCATCCGCAGTGGTGAGGCGTCGATCGGAGATGCGCGTTTAACGTCGACGATCTACGCGCCAATTGATGGCACAGTACTCAACCAGAAAGTAGAGGTCGGAGAGCCGATCATCTCGACTCAATCAAGCCAAGCCGCGACTGAAATGATGTCATTGGCCGACATGAACAGTCTGATTTTTAAAGGTAGCGTCAGTGAGCATGATGCTGCGCAGTTGTCTCCGGGAATGCCCGTTATGTTGACGGTTGCGCCTTATCCTGATGTGGCGATTTCTGGTGTGCTAACCAAAGTGGCGATTCAATCTGAGAACCTTAACTCACCAGAGGGCAATGCTTCGGCAAAAAGTTTTGATAACGGTTTTGAGGTTGAAGTGGGAGAACTCAAGATCCCACAAGATGTGTTGCTTCGTTCTGGTTTTTCATCGACGGCTCAAATCATTCTGAAGAAGTCTGAAAACGTGCTCACTCTACCGGAGCGCGCTCTGCAATTTGATGGTGACGCACCGAATGTTCTGATCCCCGACAGCTCAGAACAAGGGTTTCATAAACAACCTGTGAAACTCGGTCTGTCAGATGGCATCAATGTCGAAGTGCTTGACGGCGTGGAGCTTGATGAAGAGGTTATCGACAACAGCATGATGGGAGCGGCGCATGGTTAAGCTGCAACGATCAACAATCGCCTTTGCATTGTTGGCTGCCACGCTCAGTTTGCCGACCTACGCAATTTCTATTGAACAAGCTTGGCAACAAGCAAAGCAGAACGATCCTAATTACGAAAAAGCGAAAATCGGTGTCCAGCTTGGCGAGGTTGGCGTACAGAGTAGCCGCAGTGCGTTATTGCCGGGTTTAAGTGCCAGTGCGTCAGCGGATTGGAATGAGTCCTCAAGCCATTCGAACAGTTACGGCGCGACCTTATCTCAAACTATTTGGGATAGCAGTTTGTGGTCGGAACTGGATCAAGCGAATGCCAATTATCTCAAAGCACAGTTAGAGCTATCTCAATCGCATAACGAGCTTGCGCAGAAGTTGCTCACCGCTTACCTAGATGTGGCAAGCGCACAGGGCGACCTCAAATTGGCGCAGTCCAAGCTGGAGGAGGGGAAGGAACTTCTCAACATCATTGAGAAACGCTATCGAGCAGGCAAAGTGAAGTCGGTTGATGTTGAAGAGATGCGAGCGAATCAAGTCTCTGAGCAAGCAAGTATCCTCAATGCAAAAGCCGATCTCGAAGTGAAAAAAGCAGAGCTTGCGGCGTTAATCAATCAAATGCCGGAGAGTGTCGACCAAATTCGAACGGATTCTTTGATTCAGCCGCCGATGCTGGTGGACTCTCAGGAGCAATGGCTAAAACTGGCGAAAGACAGCAGTCCAGAGCTGTTGGTGGCGGCGCAGATGGTGAAAGCGAGCGAGTTCGCGAAAGATTCAGCTAAAGGTGGATACTACCCGACCGTCAAAGGCAGTGTGGGCTACAGCGATGGTGACAATCGTTCAAACGGCGAGTTTAACGCTGGGATTAGTTTGAGTTTGCCGATTGACCTCAATGGTGCAGTGCGAGCGAAAGTGGACGAAGCATCGTTGAACATTTTAAGCGCCAAGCAAGATATGCGTAGAGTGGAAATTGATATTCAGAAACGAGTTATTCAGCAGTTTACTCAGGTCGATATCAACTGGAATCAAGTTTTGATAGCGAACGAGCTGGTTGAGTCGCGCGCCAGAGTGTTGCAAAGCAAAGAGAAACTTTACGACGCTGGTCTGCTTGAAGTGTCGGAAGTTATCAGTGCACACAACAGCTTGTTTGAGGCGAAAAACAGTCTGCAAACCAACTTGTACAGCTACTGGCGTAAGAGAATCGGCTTACTGCAAACCGCAGGGAAACTCGATGACGATACCATGGCGTTGATCTCTCGAGCTTTTCATTCATGAGCAGTCTATTGCAACAAACTTGGCAAACGTTGATGGCGCACCGCATGAAGAGCGTGCTAGCCATTATCGCGATTGCTTGGGGCGTGATCTCTGTGGTGGTGTTAATCGCACTTGGCGAAGGCTTTTATCGCCATCAGACCCAGTCGTTTTCATTTATGATCAACAATGTGCAAGTGGTGTTTCCGTCGAGTACCAGTAAACCGTGGCAAGGGTTACCTTCAAGACGCCAAATTGATATACCACAAGAAAAAGTCGACATGATCAAACAGTCGGGCTTCGTGCAACAGGCGTCAAGCGTTTACGCCAAATGGGATGCGAATATCACCAATCTCAAAGGACAGAATTTATCGAGTACGGTCAGCGGTATTGATACGTCTTACTTTCCTTTAATGCAACGCAAGCTGCAACCCGGTTCGAGAAACCTGTCACCAAGTGATATGGACAACCACACTCGCGTGGCGGTGTTAGGCGATCAAATTGCGCAAATGGGTGGAATCCAAATCGGGGATAGGCTCAAAGTCAACGGCATTCCGTTTTTGGTGATTGGGATAACCGTTGGTGAGGACACTGGCATTTCATTCGGCGATAGCCGCACGGTTTTCATTCCTCAAACAACGTACCGCGATTTGTGGGATGCGAAACCTTGGATGATATTGATGAAGCCGAGAGACGGGATGGATGCACCGTCGTTTCGACAAAATATCGTGAACTTTTTCGCCAAGCAGCTTCATTTTGACCCAAGTGATAAAGATGCGGTCGAATTACCCGATTTTAGTGAAGGTGCAGCGGTCATCAGTGGAATTTTGCGTGGCATTCAGATTTTTCTTGGAGCGAGCGGCGCGATGACCATGGCGGTCGGTGCGCTTGGCGTTGCCAACATCATGTTTTTATCTGTCACGGAGCGCACGCGTGAAATCGGTGTGCGTTTGGCGATCGGGGCGACTCAAAAATCCATACTCAGTCAGTTTATTCTTGAAGGGCTTATTTTGGTAGCTGTGGGCACGGCATTAGGTCTGATGTTTTCGTATGCCGTGGTATCTGTCTTAAGCAGCATGGCATTACCGGAATGGATTGGTTTACCTGTGATCACGCCAGATTCTATTGCTTGGTCTTTACTTGTGACGCTTATCTTGGCATTGATGGCGTCGTATTTCCCAGCAAGGCGAGCATCGCGTCTCACGCCAGTCATTGCTTTGAGTGCGAGGGCTTAGTCATGTTGTTACCGATGAGACAAATTTTCCAAGAAATGGCCGCAGAAAAGCTGAGACTGGGTTTGACCATTCTAGCAGTAGCGTGGGCGACCCTTTGTATCGCTGCTATGTTGGCGGTAGGTGAGGGTATTCGTCAGGGCGTATTGAAAACCGCACAAAATGGTAACGGCAACTTGATTTATTTGACCGGAGGGATGGCCACCGTCGACCACGGTGCTTTTCACCAAGGTAAGTTTCTGACACTAAAAATGGACGATTCAGAGGTCGTTCGAGCGTTACCTGATGTAAAAAGCGTTGCGCCAACGGCGAAGTGGAAAGAGCGCATCACCGTTGGTGACAGAAGCTCGTGGCAAGAGCCGTTAGCGGTCACGAGCGAGTTTCAATCCATGACCAATTTGGTGCCGATGGCGGGGGGGCGATGGTTAAATCCACTCGATCAAAAAGAGACGCGCAAAGTCGTTGTACTGGGTTATGAACTGGCAGCCGACTTATTCAACCCGAATGAGGACTTTAGTTGGTTTGCGACAGTCACATTGCAAGTCAACCCTGTGGGGAAAAAGGTAAAAATCGGCAATGAGGAGTTCACCGTTGTGGGCGTATTGGAGAAAAACAGCGCTCAAATAGAGCTGGGGGATCTTATCAACTATTCCAGCTTTGTGCCGTTAGCGACGTGGAAGCGATTTCATGTCAACGGTGAAATTGGTGGCATCAATGTGCAGCCACAAGCGAATGTAGACCGAGAAGCCTTAGCAAAGACGATAAGGCAAGTGATTGCCCGTAAGCACGGGGCAAGTGTCAGCGATGAGCAGATCGTCCAAGTCGATGATATGTTCCTTAAGCAAAAGAGTATGCAGCAGTTCCTGATAGGTTTGCAGAGTTTTCTTGGCATTATCGGCTTCGTGACGTTAGCTGTTGCTGGCGTTGGCATCGCCAATGTGATGTATGCCACCGTAAAGCGATCTACGCGTGATATCGGCGTGCGCATGGCAGTCGGTGCAACTCCAACGGCCATTCGCATGCACTATTTAGTGCAGTCTTTATTGACAATGATGATGGGGGGCGCGCTTGGCTTAGGCGTGACGTACGCGCTGGTGTCTGCCATCAGTTCCATTCCTTTAGAGGGTAATGCCTTTTATGAACAACTGGGTAAACCTGTCCCTGAGTTGTCGTGGGTCGTTGTCGCGATTGTCATCCTCACCTTAGTGATCATTGGTGTGGCATCTGCATGGTTACCTGCAAACCGAGCCGCAAAAGTCAGCCCGTTGGAGGCGCTACAAAGTGAATAACAACAATAACTCTGGAAAGAACATGTCGAACAAGCCGCTTGTTGAGCTGACCAACATCTGTAAATACTACTCAAGCGGGGAGGCGGAAGTTCGCGCGCTAGACGGCGTTGACTTAACCATTAATCAAGGCGAGTTTCTTTCGATTCTTGGCCCGTCCGGTTCAGGCAAATCAACGTTGATGAACATGCTCGGCTGTTTAGACAAGCCCACCGATGGCAAGTACCAACTTGGCGGCCAAAACGTCGCAAGTTTAAGTGCGAATGAGCTGGCTGGCATTCGTAACCAAAAGATCGGATTTGTCTTCCAAAGCTTTAACTTATTGGAATACGCGACGGCGCTTGATAACGTGGCACTGCCGTTGGTTTACTCTGGTATCAAAGCCAAAGAACGTCGCCAGCGCGCAGCTAAATTGCTAGAGCAAGTCGGGCTAGGGGATCGTTTAGACCATAAACCAAACCAGCTTTCTGGTGGTCAAAAACAGAGGGTCGCGATTGCAAGAGCCTTGGTCAACGATCCGAAAATCATCTTAGCAGATGAACCAACGGGTGCATTGGATTCAAAATCCGGCGCAGAGATTGAAGCCTTGTTCAACCAACTCCACGCCGAAGGTAGAACGCTGATCATCGTGACGCACGATAACGCTCTGGCAGAGCGCACTAAACGCATCATCACCATCAAAGACGGCAAGGTGATTTCGGATAGGGTGCCGGTAAGTAGGGAGAAATGAGCTTTTCTTAATTGAGAACTGAGTTTTAAGGGAAATAGCGATACAGAGGCTATCTCCCTTTACTTTTATTCGCGATGTTCGTTTTGTCTCTCTTTTATCAAGTCATGCTTTTGTTCTTTAAGTAGAGTGATTGCGAGCTTAGTGTCCTCAATCAATTTACTGTTATCGTTGAGATCGTTGCTCTTCAAAGGCAAAACTAGATAATGAATGCTGCCATCTGCATTCTGTACTCCGGTAGCGATGATGACATCACCTTCAGACGCCGTACCAAAATACTCTGATACGACTTTGGTTTCGCTGACACCGTAGCTATCCAAATAGGATGACTCCGTATTGTCAAACAAGATAGGAACCCCTTGCTTAGCTAATGTTCGCAATTGTTTTTGCTTTTGCTCGTCGAATGGATAGTCGGTCGTACTGATGTAACTTACCTGTTCAGCTTCAATAAAATCGTACAGTTCATTGCTCAGTTCATTTAATGGGGCAGATATCCAAGGTGTAGCTGGAATGACGTCGGAAGTATCATCATTGCCACTTTGTGGTGTTGGAGTGGTAACCACCTTTTGAGCAGCATTGCTCTCAGGAGGCGTTACACTTATTGTCGCAGCGTCTTCTGTCTTGATTTGCTCGTCAAGGCTTGCAACAGGTTCGGTCTGGGCATTCTTGTTATTTGAATTAATCAGAAATATGGCGAGTACTGCACCAAGTGCTAGCGCCGATCCAGTCAAGAGTTTTTTGTTACTTGTCATGTGTCATGTCTTACCGTTTATTTCATTAGTAAATACGGCGGCCACTTATTTATTCCGTGGCCGCAGGCTAATAAGTTAGTGGTAGAGATCGTCATTCCAAGAGATAGTTACGGCTCGGCTAGTCTCTGTCCATTGACTGCTATCACGATTTTTCTTCCAGGTATTTTCTGGTGTGGTATACCAGCTACACCAGTCGCGACCAAAGTAGTAATTGGTTTTTCGCCAACCAGCAACCAGCTTGACCTCTGATGTATCTAGGCCATCTTGAATGTCATTTTTTCTATATACGACGCCGACTTGTGGTTTAAAATCTGAACGCATAACGACAGGTAACTCATTGTAATCAATCAAATTACCCATGTCACAACTGGTCCAACGATACAATAACCAGTCTTTAGCTGGCGTATTATGGCGGATAGTCTTGTTTTCAATTAACCAATTAATGCTTTCGTTAGCTTGGTTAAAATCGGCAACCGTTTGAAACTCTGGCTGGTCGTACGTTACACGGTTGCTCCAGGAGATTCCCCCACTAATATTTGGAGAAGTAGAAGCACTGAATCCAAGGTTAAAATCTAGCGACTCACTGACAGATGCCGTTGCAATGGTGTTTTCTGGAGCATGGCTCATGTGGCGTAAAGGGGCGCCATTTAAATAGCTCAGTGCCAGCTTAAAAGCCGTTGGAACGGTGTAACGGTAATCTCCCCCAGTGGCAAAACCATAGATTTGTTCTTTGTTTGGAACATTAGTCATGTCGAAGCCAGAACCGCCATTTAGGATCAACTTGGCTTCTTTAGCGCCATTTGGTAGCAAAGATTGGTTCCAGACATTTTCTAAAGAATAAATTAAGCGGATTTTTTTCGAGCGTGCATCACCATCATCAAGCTGAAGCAACGTCGAAGTGTAAGATTTCAATGTATCTTCAGCATGTGCTGGTGCTAAAGAACCAAGTAAAGCGAGTGCGATAATACTCGCAGAAAGATGCTGTTTTTCCATTATTTTTTCCTATTAGTCAGCCCATAAAGACTTTTGTTTTAAACCATCTTGATGGGCACTTTATAATTATGGACAGGTTATAAATTCAAGCTCAATAAATGAGCGGTGAAATAGTGCATCTTGTTTTTTATTAAAAAAAGAAAAAGGATAGATTCGTGGGATTAATGTCTCATAGTTTTTAAATTCACCACTCAACTATAATAAATAAGAATTTGGTTATTAAGTCTTGTCTTTTTAAGTTATTGCTTAATTTTAATTTTCTAATGTTATATTGAGCTTTTTTATTGATAAAAGTGAATTTTATAAATGTTAGCCATGTTATTTTTAGGGTTTTTGTTATACCAAATTAAGTAAAGTATCGTTATGTGGTTATCTCGGGTTTATGGGTTTAATTCAAATTAAAACAGTGGTTTGTGTCTTTTGTTATTATTTTTTAGAGCTTAATGTAATAGTTTGGTGATAAAGTCCGTCAATGAAGTTGCCATGTTCGTGTATGAAGTTATATGTGCTTTTACAGCAGGAAATTAAACTTTACGTTTAAGATGGTAAAGATAGAAAAAGAAATAAATAAGATTATTAAATAATCATGTTTCGAGAATATAAAATGTAACGTACTTCTAATTAAACGAATGCTTGAATAAACGATGGAGTGTGAAAAGTGCTATTTAAGTTACGCTGTCCTATATTCCAGTTGGCGTCTTGTTTATACAATGCGTTTTCTCGGCTTAAAACTGGTTTACGTACTGCTAATCCCTTATCAGTTTCTTAATTACACATATTGGCAATATGCTCGCCAAGTTACGTGTATTGGTGTCAATGAAAAACAGTATCTACGATAGCTCTCTCAGGGTTGGAACTGCCACTATGAATTTCCTTCATGTTCAATGTGAAACAATACCAATATTACTCAACTCGTGAAGCAAGTATAAAAAACGGACTGCTCTGGTGTTAGGCACTGCGACCACCGTTTTTAGTACGAACTGTTCGTCGTGAACGCTGCGCAACCTAACGATTGGGAAAACCAAAAAACAAAAAATGTCCCCATGCACAGAGTTAGGAAAAGTCTGCTTTATCTAAGGAAATAGGATACCAACTCACGATGAATAACGATTTCACATTTGCTATCAAAAGCATTCGCTTTGATGAGAATTACCAACCATCAGACAACACGCGAATCACTACCAACTTTGCTAATCTGGCTCGCGGAAACTACCGCCGAGAGAATCTGCGCAATGCGCTCCGAATGATCGACAATCGTTTTAATGCGTTGGCATATTGGGATAACGCGCAAGGTGACCGCTACTCCGTTGAACTTGAAATCATCTCCGTTGATATGGATATCCAAGGTAGTGGAGAAGCCTTCCCATCGATTGAAGTGCTCAAAACCAACATTGTTGACCACAACACTAACGAGCGCATTGAAGGCATAGTGGGCAACAACTTCTCTTCATACGTGCGTGATTACGACTTTAGCGTTTTGCTGTTGGACCACAACAAAAACCAGCCACAGTTCAGCATCCCAGCGAACTTCGGTGATTTGCATGGCAAACTGTTCAAAGCTTTCGTTAATTCTGAGTCTTACAAACAGCATTTCAAAAAGCTGCCGGTGATTTGTCTGAGTGTATCGGACAACAAGGTATACCGACGCACCGAAAACCAACATCCTGTTTTGGGCTTTGAATATCAGCCGAACGAATCTTCGTTGACGGAGCAGTACTTCAAGAAGATGGGCTTACAGGTGCGCTACTTTATGCCGCCAAACAGCGTTGCACCGTTGGCATTCTACTTCTTCGGTGACTTGTTGAACGATTATTCAAACCTAGAGCTTATCAGCACGATTAGCACGATGGAGACATTCCAGAAGATTTACCGACCTGAGATTTACAATGCCAACGCGGTTGCCGGTAATTGCTACCAGCCAAACCTAAAAAACCTAGACCACTCGCTAACTCAAATCGTTTACGACCGAGAAGAGCGCAGCCAACTGGCAGTTGAACAAGGGAAATTTGCCGAGGAGCATTTCATCAAACCCTATCAATCTGTGCTTGAACAATGGTCTGCAAGCTACGCGTAATCGATAACGAGAATCTAGAAAGGAATGACGATGAAAACACTATTACCGACTTCAACGGCTGGCAGCTTACCGAAACCTTCTTGGCTGGCCGAACCAGAAAAACTTTGGTCACCGTGGAAACTGCAAGGTGAAGAACTGATTGATGGCAAACGCGATGCGCTACGCGTCGCTTTGCAAGAGCAAGAATTGGCAGGCGTTGATATCGTCAGTGATGGAGAGCAAACTCGGCAACATTTTGTGACGACCTTTATTGAGCATTTAAGCGGCGTAGATTTTGAAAACCGTAAAACGGTGACCATTCGCAACCGTTATGAAGCAAGTGTTCCTACGGTGGTTGGCCCAGTAAGCCGCACAAAGCCCGTGTTTGTTGAAGATGCCAAGTTCTTGCGTCAGCAAACTAAGCAACCTATCAAGTGGGCCCTGCCAGGCCCTATGACGATGATCGACACACTTTATGATGATCATTACGGTAGCCGTGAAAAGCTGGCTTGGGAATTTGCAAAAATCCTCAACCAAGAAGCGAAAGAGCTTGAAGCGGCAGGTGTCGACATTATTCAATTCGATGAACCTGCGTTCAATGTGTTCTTCGATGATGTGAACGAGTGGGGCATTGCATGTTTAGAGCGTGCGATTGAAGGGCTGAAATGTGAAACTGCAGTGCACATCTGCTATGGCTACGGCATCAAAGCGAACACGGATTGGAAGCAAACGCTAGGCACTGAATGGCGACAATACGAAGAAGTATTCCCGAAGCTGCAGAAGTCTAATATTGATATTATCTCGCTTGAGTGTCATAACTCGCGAGTGCCTATTGAGTTGCTTGAGTTGATTCGCGGTAAGAAGGTGATGGTTGGTGCGATTGACGTTGCTACCAACGAAATTGAAACGCCAGAAGAAGTAGCGAACACATTGCGAGAGGCGTTGAAGTACGTTGATGCCGACAAGCTTTACCCATGTACCAACTGCGGTATGGCACCTTTGTCTCGTGAAGTATCGACCGCTAAGCTCAATGCGTTAAGTGCGGGTGCGGAGATCATTCGTAAAGAGTTGGTGGGTTGATGTTAATACTTAGGCTCCGCACCATGAACTAAAATTAGGGTCATTCCAGCGAGTTTAAGTGAGACTAGGAATCGGGTTACAGCTCGCTAGGAAATGACGATAACTTTCGCACTTCAAAGCAGTCGGTGAGTAGATCCTGAACCACGCTCGTCCCTCGCTGTTCAGGATGACGGATGTTGGAAGATATATTGCTCGCCACACCCCTAGATATTAGAGCAGTTTCAAGATAACGTCATTCCAGCGAGTTTAAGTGAGACTAGGAATCGGGTTACTGCTCGCTAGGAAATGACGATAACTTTCGCACTTCAAAGCACTCGGTGGGTAGCTCCTGAATCACGCTCGTCCCTCGCTGTTCAGGATGACGGATGTTGGAAAATGCATTGCTCGCCACAACCCTAGGTATTAGAGCAGTTTCAAGATAGCGTCATTCCAGCGAGTCTAGACGAGACTAGGAATCTGATTACAACTCGCTGGGAAATAGCGATAGTCTACGAACCTCAAAGCACCCGGTGGGTAGCTCCTGAATCACGCTCGTCCCTCGCTGTTCAGGATGACGGATGTTGGAAGATATATTGCTCGCCACAACCCTAGTTATTAGAGCAGTTTCAAGATAGCGTCATTCCAGCGAGTTTAAACGAGACTAGGAATCTGATAACAGCTCGCTGGTAAATGACGAGAACTTTCGCACTTCAAAGCACGTGATTAGTAGATTCTGAATCACTTCGTCCCTCGCTGTTCAGGATGACGGATGTTGGAAGATATATTGCTCGCCACAACCCTAGTTATTAGAGCAGTTTCA
>NZ_JAWOTE010000014.1:76332-131570 GCF_033338695.1 Vibrio sp. Vb1166
AGATAACGTCATTCCAGCTAGTTTAAGTGAGACTAGGAATCGGGTTACTGCTCGCTAGGAAATGACGATAACTTTCGCACTTCAAAGCAGTCGGTGAGTAGATCCTGAACCACGCTCGTCCCTCGCTGTTCAGGATGACGGATGTTAAGAGATACGTTACTCACATACCCAACTATTTGGCTTGTATTCAAATTTTGGTCATTCCAGCGAGTCTAGACGAGACTAGGAATCTACTAACAACTCACTGGAAAATGGCGATAACCTTAGAACTTTACAGCACTCGGTGAGTAGATCCTGAACCACGCTCGTTCCTCAATGTTCAGGGTGACCGTTTTAAATAAAAATGCCGCTCACAGTAAAGTGAGCGACATACATTTCCCGTTTCCAGCCTCGGCCAGATTTAATTCAACTCCACGTTCTTCATCTCAGGATGCTTTAGCAATATCACACGAATCCAGTGATGCACCACCCACATCACCATCGCGGTGAGCAGAACAGCAACGAAAATCGAGCTGAAACGGTACAAGATCGAAAAGAACGCGTCTTTTTGTTCTGGCACCAATGAAGTCGTCAGCGGAACCGATAGGGCAGACATGGCAGAAAACGCGATAGCCGCTTTAATTTGCCCCTTTGTGAGCCACAAGCAGAATGGCCCCATTGCAATGGTAAAGGCGAGCCAAAAGAGTAGCGCATGCCCATACCAACTGCCCAATATCAGCTGAACAGCCATCCCTGCGATGCAGCCTAGTGCGGTGCCGATGATGCGAATTTTTGCCATGGCGAGCGAGCCTGCTAAAGTCATTGGGGTTAGGATGATCAAAATGGAAGCTTGTGCGGATAACGAGTCATATAAGTCCGCTACTTGGAATACGATAAACGCCGCCATCGCCACTACCCAACCCATGGCAACTTGGCTGATGTAGTCAATATCGCTTTTCACTGGGGTCGACATCTCAATGTGCTCGGTGGGGGACTTTGGCTCCGGGAACAACCAATACGCGAATGTGCAAACAAAAATATTGCTGAACGCCATCACCCACATGTTGACGTTGAACTCTTCAATATCCATGAAGTTATAGCTGGCAAAATTCAACACAATTGAACCCACCAACAGCCCCATGTAACCAAACAAATAGGTTTTCTGGTTCATCATTGCAATGCACTTGAACAGCATCATGATTCCGACGGCTACGGTCATTAATGTTGGATGAAACTGCAAGTATTCCAGCAAAAATGTGGCTTGTATGGTTGTCCACACCGCAGAGAAAAACACGATCAATAAAGCCGAAAGATTAAAGTTGTCCATTCTGCCCAATATAAACAGCGGCATCATGATGGCAAAAAATCCGTAAGACCAACCGAAGATCATGCTTAGCGCGAGCCCTAAAGAGCAGCCGAACCAAATTCGTAAGGTTTTCATTGTCGCCGCCTAGTAAATGAAGTGGAACCAGCTTGCGAGGTGAATCTGTGCTTGCGCCATCAACTGCCAGAAAATGCTGTTGTCTGGGTACAAAACAATGGTAGCGCGAGAGCCGACAAACAGTGCTGGTGGTAACTCTTCGCTGCTGGTTAGGTTCACTCGTGTACGCTGCGCATCACGTACCCAGCGGTTGTTCACTTCCACTTTGGTTAGTGCGCCATTAGGCGTTTGTTGTGCGGCTGCTACACCGTAATCGCGGCTAGCTAAATCAAAGTCGTACACCGAACCTGGGTTGGCATCAAATGTGACCAAGGCGTGGAAAGTCTTGTCTATGTTCGCGACGGATTTTTCACGAAAATCAGCGGCTACCCAGAGTGATCCTGTTGGTACAAATGTCAGCAATGGCATGTTGGTGTTTGCCATCGTGCCAACTTCTAGTTGCAGGTTGGTCACGACACCATCACTGGGAGCGAGTACCGCGGTATTTGCCAAATCAAGTTGCGCCTTTTCGATGCCATTTTTGGCAATTCGAACGGCGGTGCTTTGACCTTTTTGATCGCCTAATTGCGCCTCAATGACTTTTAAGTTTTGTCGTTCCGCTTTAAGCGCTGCACGTGATACCTGATTTTGGGCAAAGGCATTATCGAGTGTCGATTGAGAGATGACTTTCTGCTTCGATAGTGTCAGTAAGCGGTTGTACTCGCGGTGTGCATTATCAAATGTCGCTCGTGCGCGGGCAATATTGGCAAGAGCGGCTTCGCGTTGAGAATACAGTGTTGCTTCTTTTTCATAAGCGGATTGCAGAGACAGCTCCGCCTGTTCAAGTGCTATCTTGTATTTACGATCATCAATCGTAAACAACACATCGCCTTTTTGAACGGACTGGTTATTCTCGATGAGAACGTCGGTCACTTTACCAGATACCTCGGGTGCGACTTGGACAACGTATCCTTGCACTCGTCCTTCGGTCGTTAAGGGGGCGTGGCGGTCAGCAATGATAATGTACAAAAATAGTACGATGAACAGGACAATCAAAGTTCGCATCCAGTGTTTGAATTTTTGGTCAGCCGTCATTACAAGTTCCGTTAAACATATTGGATAGCGGATTATAGAGAAGTTACTCACAATTCAGTAGAATGATAATACGAACATAAATGACCTAAAAATAGGACAATGAACGTTAATTTTGATGATATTTACCTATTCACTCAGACGGTGGTTCACGGCGGTATAAGTGCAGCGGCAGAGGCGAATCAACTACAACGCTCAAAAGTGAGTCGTCGCCTGCAAGAATTAGAGAAATCGCTCGGGGTACAGCTTTTGATCCGCACAACACGCAGCATTGAGTTGACGGAGCACGGGAAACGCTTGTTTGAGTTGGTGGGGCAGCCTATTGACCATATTCAGCAAGGTTTAAATGCCATGCATGAATATCAACAAGAGCTGACGGGCAAGGTGCGTTTAGCCATTCCTTCCGCATTGATGAGCTCTGCCGCGTTTAACGCGATCATCACCGAGTACACAACGCGGTATCCGGAGATTTCGGTCGAGATTGAAAACCATCAAGAGAGTGTCGATCTCAAGCGTCAATCGTTTGATTTACAGCTTCTTCCGAGCGTGGTCAAAGTCACCGATGACAGCTATGTGCAGTTCAGTCTTTTGCCTTATCGTAGTCACTTTGTTGCGTCAAAAGCCTATCTAGAATCGCATCCGCCAGTAAAAACGGTGGAAGATCTTAAGCAGCATCGCCTTTTAACTAATCGTTACAATGCCGATTTGCTCGATTCAGATCTGCATGTGGCGTTGCGTTCGGATGACCTCAACTTGCTGCGCTCGATGGCGATAGCAGGAAACGGCATCGCGTTTATTCCTCAAATTCATTCCAAGCCTGCACTGAGAGACGGTTTGTTGGTCGAGGTGCTGCCTCAATTCGCGCATCCGAAGCAGCATCTTACTCTGATTTATCCCTCGGCCTTATTTCTGCCCAATAAAGTCAAAGCCTTGATTGAACTAATTCGAGAGAAATTTAAATAGTCAGTTCAAACCACTCTTACCTAAGGGCAAATGTGTGAGCGAAGGTCATCTTTCTAGGTTTTATTGCTCTAACATGAAAGGGTTCTGATACATTAACTTTTGCTCAACTTGTTGAGTATGGTTTGTGGTCGCACAAGATAGGAGATGGAAATGTTATCGAAAGGAAACACGGGCCTGATTGTGGTGGATGTTCAGGGCAAACTCGCTACATTAATGCATGAAAGCGACGCACTGATTGAAAATATCACGAAACTGGTAAAGGGCGCCAAAGCACTAGATTTGCCTATTCTGTGGCTAGAACAGAATCCAGAAAGGTTGGGCCCAACCGCGGAGCCGATTCGTGAAGTGCTTGAAAGCACGCATTTACCTATTACCAAGTACACGTTTGATGGTTGCAAAGAGGCGACGTTTAAGGTCGCGGTGGAGAACGCGAAAGTTGATACCTGGTTGGTTTGCGGTATTGAATCCCACATTTGCGTCTATCAAACCGCGGTTTCTCTGCGCCAGTCCGGTTATCGCGTTGAATTAGTCACGGATTGTGTCTCTTCCCGAACCGCTGCCAATAAAGCGCTCGCTCTTGCGAAGTTAACCGCTAACGGTGTGGTGCTCACTGGGTTAGAAATGTGTTTGTATGAAATGGTCGAAGATTGCCGAGCACCTGAATTCAAAGAAATTCTGGCGCTCATCAAATAGTGGAATCACTGTAATCAGCAACAACTTTATTTGAACACGCTATTCAAATTCTCGTTGATATCTTGGCAACATCGACTCGTTGCCAAGTAACCCGCCTTGGTGAATATAAATCACCGTTTTATCTGTGTTCTCTTCCAACCAAGGGGTGAGGCATTGCCACATATACGGGTCGTATAACAGGTCAAATTCGAGGTCGGTTTGCTCAAAGAGTGCTTTCCATGTGATGTAATCTTCTTCGTACAAGCGACCAAAATGGTGTTTGTTGCGCACGGTTAAAATGGTTGGGTGGCTGTTTTCACCGAGCTGGTTGAACTGCTCAGTTAAGTAATCTGCATCGCCTACGCAAGGGCAAGTTAGCACTTCTATGCCGTGTGGGCTTAAATGTTTATGAAGATATAAAGCCGTCGTGCCAGTACCTGATGGCAGGGCGACCGTAAACTGCTCTTTACCTCTCAATCGCGTCCAATCAAGAATTTCTCGTGCTAACTGTTTGATGCCAGCTTCAGCGAGGTGGGAACGTCCACCCTCTGGAATCAGCAATGTCGACTCATCTACTCTTCGTACCTGGTGGATGTATTCACTAGGGTGAAGTTCGCTACCGATGTCTTGCATGGCGGTGATTTTCATACCCAAATCGAGAGCGCCGCGATAGTTTCCGATGGGGGAGCTTTTTAGCCAAGATGGAATGTGATGAACATAAAACTCAAATGCCCAACCTTTAATCTGGGCGAGAGCCGCTAGCGAGTACATGGCATTAGATTGAGCGGAGCCAAAGCTTATTAACGTGGTGATGTCGGGATTTTGCTCTTCCATTAACGTCATAAACTTACGTGCTTTGTTCCCAGAAAAGTGGGAGTGGAGCATGTCGTCACGTTTAAGGAAAAATTTGCGCCCATTAAAGCTATGTTGGGTGATAGGACTTTCTGAGAGTTTCATGTCGATGCTGACGGAATAAACCGTGTCACCTTTGCCATTTATAAAGGGCGCGTAGTGTAACGCCATTAAACCCAGATAAAAAGTCTGGGTTTCAGGACTTCCATTTCGGTTATTCCTGATGTTCTGTTGCGAGGTTAATTACTGCTTCACAACCACCCTCTGGATGTGTACCAATCTTAAATTGCCAGCCATAGCGTTGGCACAAATCGTCCACAATCATCAAACCTAATCCGTGCCCATCAGAATGTGGAATGGTCGAAAAGCCTTCACCTTCATCGCGCACCGAGATGGTGTTTTCATCCATATTGATATGAATTGCTCCCGATGGTGTCGCGGCGATGCCGTTGCGAATCAGGTTGCCAAGAATAATGGTCAACACAGCATTAGTCGCGCGCGTTCTTGGGTTACCGTCGATCTGCACATCAAAGCTGAGTGCTTTCTCATCCGCCTGAGCTTGGCTTTGGAAGATTATTTGGTTGAGTTCTTCTTCGGTGATGCTGCGCACTGGTGAATCATCTGCATTACGCTCGTAACGTACTAAGCCGAGTAGGGCATCCACCATGGTCGACATCTGCTGCGTTGCATCTTGAATTCGGTTCACTTGGCGGGTCTGGAAATCCGTGTTCGCACTTCTCGCCAGTAAGCTGCTTGAGCCTTTCATTACGGTTAACGGTGTACGCAATTCATGGCTTGCGTATCGTGCAAAGGCTTGCTCACGCTTGATGACTTGGTTGATTTTGTGGCGATACTCATTCAACTCATCCGCGAGGGTTTGGAACTCTTTGGCTGATCCCTCTGGCACGCTAAAAGTTTGCGTAGCATCGCCTTGATGATGGTCGAGTTGAGTTTTAAGCGCATTGACGGGTTCAATCAAGCGTTGTGATAAGCGCAGTAGGAGGCTACCAAACAGGAACACCAGCACGGCGACAATGGACAATACCATCGCGACGACGAGAATGAATTCCTCTGAGGTGATCTCGATTTCATCAATCAAGGAAACCAGGATCACAGGATGTTCAACGCCTTTGTAGGTGTAAGTACTCATGTAAACCATGCGCGAGTATTCACCGTCTTCTACTTCATCAAGAAAGTGCTTTTGACCAATCAGGTATTTTTGGTAGCGCTCGGCAACCAGTGAGATGTCGTTGTAAGCGGTGGTGAGCAGATCAAGCTGAATACTGCCTTGCTCTGGATGAGACTGGAAATGTTCAATCGCTTCTTTTTTGTCGACCATAATACGACGCTCGCCCACGCGGTCTTCAGACCAAAGCAGGGAGCCGGTAATCAACAAAAAGCAGAAGATGCCAATCACGACCGACACAAAAGAGAAAAACAGAGCGAGTCGCCCTGTCATACTTTGTGTGCTTTGCGTGCTAGCAAGTAAGCGATTGATCATGCACCAGTCTCCAAGCGGAAGCCAACTTTCGGCACGGTGATAAGCACATGTTGTTCAAATGGCTTATCAAGTTGGTTGCGAAGTTGGTAAATGTGGCTGCGCAGAACGTCGTTGTTCGGCTCGTTCTCTTGCCAAAGTTGGAAGGCGATTTCTTCGCGTGTCACCACATCTGGTGCGCTTTTCACAAGCATTTCCAGAATGGTGTATGTGGTTGGGTTTAGCGCTAGCAGTTTATCTTGGCGGTAAGCTTTACGCGTTTTTTGGTCGATAGAGACTTCGCCGTATTCCAACTTGCTCGACGCGACAGTGCCACGGTAACGACGGATCAGTGCCATCATGCGCGCTTCAAGAATATCCAGATCGAAGGGTTTGGTCAGATAGTCATCCGCACCGTGTTGGAAGCCTTTGAGCATATCGTCACGGCTATCGAGTGCAGTCAGCATAAGCACTGGTGTGTTGTTGCCCGCATCGCGAAGTTTATTACACATGGTCAGGCCATCCATGCGTGGCAGCATGAGGTCGAGCAAGATGATGTCGAAGGTGTTTTCCATCGCCAGTTTCAGGCCGAGCTCGCCGTTGTCTGCATAATCGAGTTCCATACCTGCACACTCAAAATAATCGAACAGCATGCCTGCGATTTCTCGATTATCTTCGACTAAAAGTACGCGTTTCATGTATTTCTCTCCAAGTGGGCAGGTGTTCGAAAATAAGACTTCTTTTTAACCGAACATTATTCACTAAGGACGTGAAAAAGATGTCAATAACATCTCTTTCACGTTGATGTTTGTAGACTGGATTCATTCATCGGATTTAGTGGAAGAGTAGCATGTCAACCTTCAACATTCACGCTGCAACCTTTTCAAAGGTGAGCCAACACACTGAGCCTAAAACAGTTTTGTCTGTTGTGGTGCCATTCTTTAACGAGCAAGAAGTCTTACCTGAATTTCATCGTCGTTTAGCCGCCGTTTTGGATGAAATGCCAGAACGCTGTGAAATCGTTTATGTGGACGACGGCAGCAAAGACGAGAGCCTAATGATCGCGCAAAACTTTTCTCAATCTTCTAGCGACGTTCGTTGTATTGCACTAAGCCGTAACTTCGGCAAAGAGTCCGCCATGAGTGCGGGTCTGGAACACTGTCAAGGTGAAGCGGTGATCGTGATTGATGCCGACTTGCAAGACCCGCCTGAGTTGATCCCGCAAATGGTATCAAAATGGCGTGAAGGGTATGACGTGGTGAACATGCAGCGCAGCGAGCGCCACGGTGAAACTTGGTTCAAACGCTTCTCGGCCGCTTGCTTTTACAAAGTGCTTAACAGCATGGCGAAATTGGATGTGCCTGAGAACGTGGGCGATTTCCGTCTACTGAGCGCAAAAGTGGTTAAGCACATCAATGCGCTGCCAGAACGTAACCGATACATGAAGGGCATTTTTTCTTGGCCGGGTTTCAAGCAAGTGACGGTTCAGTTTGAGCGTGACGCTCGTTTCTGTGGTGAGACCAAATGGAACTATCTCAAGCTGATTGGCCTTGCAATGGACGGCATTACCTCGTTTTCCATTCGCCCTTTGCGCTTAGCGACACTTGCTGGTGCGTTAGTGGCGTTCAGTGCCTTTATCTATGGCGCATTCATAGTGATGAAAACCGTTGTGTTTGGTGAACCCGTCACTGGTTACCCATCCATGATGGTCGTCCAACTTGCCTTGGGCGGTGTGCAACTGCTGTCGATTGGCCTTTTGGGCGAGTACATTGGCCGCATTTTTGTCGAGACCAAGCAACGTCCTCTTTATCTTGTTCAGTCCGTTTACGAGCAGCCTGCAAAACATCAATCCATCCAAACCATGAAGTTTAAACTTGGAGAAACCGCGTAATCATGAGTATTAATAAAACCCATTTGTGGTTGTTGTTGGCGTTTGCTCTTTTACTCCGTCTTATTTCACTTGCTGCTTACCCTTTGATGGACACCACAGAAGCCCGCTACGGCGAAATGGCGCGCTTAATGGTGGAAACCGGCAATTGGCTTACCCCACAGTTTGATTACGGCGTGCCTTTTTGGGGGAAGCCCCCCCTGTTCACGTGGATGAGTGCTTACGGCATTGAGCTGTTTGGATTGAATGAATTTGCAGTGCGCGCGCCTCATTGGTTAGCGGGTGTTGCGACGATTGTTTTTGTTGCTTTCATGGCGCATCGTGCAGGCTTTAATGCTGTCATCGCAGCGTTGGTACTGGCGACGTGTGGCATCTTTTCAATTGCGGCGGGTGCGGTGATGACAGACATGGCACTGACGTTGGCAATGACGATGGCGATGGTTGGTTTTTACTATTGCTGGCTTGGCAAAGACAAACACAGCCGATTGTGGGGTTACCTCGGTTTCTTTGGCTTGGCTTGCGGGCTGTTAGCGAAAGGTCCAGTGGCGATCGTGATCATGGGCATCGCAGTATTTCCTTGGCTCGTGATTCAGCATGGTTTCTTTGGTGCCTTAAAAGCCTTGTGGCAGCGTTTTCCAATTGTGTCGGGGTTGGCGCTCATGCTGGCGATTGCTCTACCTTGGTACATCATGGCTGAAGTGGCGACGCCTGGATTTATTGATTACTTCATTGTTGGCGAGCACTTTAAGCGTTTTGTTGTCAGCGGTTGGGAAGGGGATCTGTATGGTTCTGCTCATGATCAACCACGTGGGATGATCTGGGTATTCTGGCTACAGTCGGCTGCGCCTTGGTCAATTGTATTGCCTATCTTGGCGTGGAAACGTCGTAAGGTACTCAAAGCCATTGAAACCGATCATCAAGGTTTGTTTAGCTTCCTGATGTGTTGGTTGATTTCTCCAATGATCTTGTTCACCATGGCTGGGAATATTTTGCCTGCTTACGTGCTACCGGGTGTGCCTGCGTTGGGTATCTTGATTGCAATGCTGGTGGATAAACACGATTTCAAATGGTTGACCGGAACGGCAGCGGTGTTGCCAGCCCTGCTTATGATTGCGATGTTGGTTTTGAATATGGGCAAAGCAGATAGCCGCAGCGACCGCATAATCTTCGCGCAAATTAATGACAACGCTCCGGTCTTTTATATTGGTAAGCGCCCGTTCTCAGGCCAGTTCTATAGTCATGGTCAGGCGAAAAAGCTTGAAGATAAGAATGACTTAAACAATCTGAAGAAATTCCACCTGATTGGTAAATCGCAGCAAGTGGATAGCATGATTCATGAAAATGCGTTGAGTTGTACCAACGAGTTCACAGTAAAATCGAAACGCTCACTCTACACCTGTGTGGTTGGATAACGGAATGCGCAAATTACCAAAATTTGCTTCGCTGGAAAGGTTTGCTTCGTTAACAAGGTTTGCTCTGGTAGGTGGTGTCGGCTTTATGGTCGACACCCTTATCTTTTCTGTGTTGTTCCATTGGTTTGGTCTGGAGTTGATGCTGGCTCGTGGGATAGCATTTTTGTTTGCAGCAACCACGACTTGGCTTGGCAATCGCTGGCTGACTTTCTCTCAAGCAGAAAAAACCAACCCTTTCGCTCAATGGCAAAAATTTATGGCGAGTGCCTGTATCAGTGCTTTGCCGAACTTTATTGTGTTCAAAGGCGTAACGCTCGCGCTAGGAACGCAAGGGGTGATGGTCTATTTGGCTTTGATCTTAGGCATATTGGCAGGCATGGTGAGTAACTATTTACTCAGTGCAAAATGGGTGTTTAGTTGAGGATAGAAAGGTTCGGGCTTACTATCCTATCCTCGAGTTAAAAATTCGTTATTTGAACCAATTTTTCTTTTTGTACATCAGAGTAAACCTAAAGCTTTTCATGGGGGATGTAAAAAGGTAAATAAGCCAAGGTTTATACCTTGGCTGCCGTTAGTTCAGATTTTGATTGTTCGATTTCAGACTCGGTTTGCCACTTACCGTTGTAAAGGTATTCACGCTCAGGAAGCGGGGCATTTGATGCTCTTAAATCAAATACCTCATCGGCTTTATATTCTCTATTACAAACAGGAATGTTAAACAGTCTAGCTTCTGGCTTCGATTCAAACAGCTTTTTGTGGTCATCTACCTCTGTACAATCCAGCTTATATTCCGTAGCTAACTGATTTACCATCGATTCTAAGTCCGTTTCAGTTTTGAAAAATACGTAGCAATCAGATCTACTATGTGAACGGACAATAGTGTTGTGTTCCATATCGATATATTCACACTTATCCTGCTTAAAGTAGAACTGGATCACTTTGCGCTTTTTGTTGTAGTCGGCAAACAACCAATCTTCACGCTCTCCAATTCTCACTTCTGTTGGTTCATCGGGCTTGCGTTTTAACATACCAAATGAGAATAAAATAAGAGCGCCCGCTCCAGCTAACGCCATCGGGCCAACTACCGCTACCATCAAAACGCAAACTACCGCACCGATCCAGCCAACGGCTTGTGTGGCGGTATTCGCCCACTTAGGCATGTTGCGACGCTTCTTCATCACAAAGCCTTTGTCAGAAAAGATATAGTCATAGCGATAGTCGAGGCCAATCGTAAGATAAAAGATCCCGGCCATCATTACTGACAAGATAAGGCCAAAAAAGGTCACGACAAGCGTATCACTTGAGTGTGTCAAAAATACAATTCCAAATAAGAAGCTCATAAATGGCAAAGCCGTTAACTTGTAATGGTAGCGAAATGGCTCTTCTACATCATACTTATGCCATGTTGTTAAATTGTCCCCTTTGAGAATCTCTTGCTCTTGTGCTTCTTGATAAACCGCCAATTCTTCTGGGGTGATATAAAACGGTGAATATGCCAAGGGTTACTCCTGAAAACCTAGTGTGCCAACAGCGGGGGTGAGTGTTTTTTTAATTATGTCTTGTTTGATATTGTCTGAAATAATGCCATAAGTTGCACTCTGTTTTATGCCGTTTTGGAACCAATACTCACGCTTAGCAGGGGCATCATCTTCCACATCGTAAGCTACTTGCATTGCAAGGTAATGATCTGCTTCTTCAATTGGCAAGGTTACTTTGTACACCAGTGATTCTTTGCTCGCTTGATCTTGAGTTTGTAGCGTGACTAAATCTGCGTTTTGATGCCACGAGCCTGACATCAAATCATCTTCTGTTGCCTTGCTGTTAGTTCTCAACGTAATACCATTCGTTGCAGCACGCCTTGGCAGTTGAATATGCACTTCCAAACCGATTAACTCACGATGTGTGTAACCTGGGTAAGCTTGTACTTTTTCAATAGGTTGATGGTATACCGTAGGCTGTTGAATAATAGATTGTAAGTCAAACAGCGCTTGCTGAACCAATGCTGAATTATGCTTCTCTCGTTCGGGTAAGCTCGAAGATTGGCTCCACTGAGTGCGAGTCGGGTGATAACCCCAAGGCAGTTTATCTAACCATTTTTGGAAATCATCTTGTTTCAGTTTATTCAACTTATAATTGATGGCTAGGTATGCAATCGTGAGAATAACCAGGCCGGCCGTTATAGGCCCGCCAAAGGATAAGTTTAATGCAAATTGTCCAGTTAACCCTCCGTATACTTGGAATATACCGACAGCTGACATTGCTGTTAATACTAGGGAATTTGCTACATGCAGATATTTTTCTTGACCATAAACTTTGTCAGCACTCTGCCAAGAACGGTAAGCCTCAATACCCGAAGCTAACGCACCTAAAGCCCCTGTGATTGCTAGCCATTTATTGAATACCTTTAGGTCATCAAGGTTTAAGTTTTTAAAGGTATCTTCGTTTCTATTCACTAACTTTTTTAAGACATTATATGAATGTGACCTTAACCTAGGTTCACCCTTCACTTTCTCCCATAACTTACCTGTACGAACACCTGTCCAAGCGTTGACTGTGTAAAATAACTTTTGCTGGATATCCAAAAATTCATCTGAGGACATTAACCCCGTGTCTTGAATACTGCTCATGGCATCACCAAGCGCGATGCAGTTAAATATTAATGCCAGAAAGCCTAGACCACCGGCATTCTCGAACAGTTTATTCAAATCATTGAGCTTATTCATCACGATCCGCGTTCTAAGCTCGATGGTTCTTTGAGGTAGATCATCAGGTAACTCAATGTACTGCGGGTACTCCAATGTAGCTACAGCGAGAGCCTTCTTAATAGTCTTTCTATTTTCTAAAGCTGTTGTGTATTTAGAGTCAGCTTTGCGGTTATTTTTCTGGAAGTCAGCAATGATTGCATCGTTTTTTTCGAGCTTAATCAGATAATCATTTACGCGTGTTTTCCATTTTTTAAAATCGTGAGCGTAACCTTCTTTTATTGTTACGGGCATATTGTGTGCCATATGTTCTGCAATAACGGCAAATAAATAATAGCTATGACGGTTCAGAGGTTTAGCGAAAACAGGCATCAGCGAAATTGATACTTGTGAGGTCATGCTAACACCAAACTCTACAACGCCTTTTGCAAGCGCACCTATTGCAGATTTAAAAATAATATCCAGCTCTTGGAAACCTTTGGCGATATCTTTGAGAAAGGCTGTTTCCGCAGTGTTTGGGTTGGAAACAAAGTCCATGATCTTAGAGTACATATTCACGCGGTTGCTGGTATCAGATATCTGGTCCATCAACTGATTATCAGGATCAGGATTTTCTGAGACGATCGACTGTTCATCAAGTGCCTCTGTAATATTCTTCTCCATCACTTTAAATAAACTACGACTAAACCCAGAGGCATAGAGAGCAAGTAAACTGGTTGGTCTTTCCCATTGGCTTTCAGCCCATTGGCGGTCTTCTTCTTGCATCACCAGAGTAAATGACTCAACGGCTTGCTTGTGCAGTTGATACAAGCTGTACTGCGTGTCTTCGCTGTATAGGTCGAAGGTTCTCTCAAGATGATGAGGTGTCAAAGATTCCATTACAGCAATAAAGTCGCGTTTGACCGAAACCACTTGGGCTAGCATGGTTTCTTTTTGTTCTGACAGCTCTTGCATCTCGCTCAGCATTTGCTTCCAGTTGAGCTGCTGACGCCAGCGTTCAGTCGCTATCCATTGTTCGTATTTACCAAAACGGCTCGCAGAAATTCGATATTTGTCCTGTATCGCTTTAGCAATGTCACTTTGGGTATGTTGGTGTGATTCAATCGCTCCAGCGGAAAATTTAGCAGGATAGCCGGACTGAACTGAGCTTTTGTTCTGCTCTGCCAAATCAAGTTGGTGAGAGGAGTCATAATAGTCAGCCATGTCGGTATAAAACGACAGCTCTTCGCCGTTACGCTTAACGCTAGCTGGCATGTCTATCTCGTCACTTGCACCAAACATACACAGTTGCATGGCGGTCTGCATCAAGTTCCACTGGTTTGAAAACTGGTCAGTGAAAAGGCGGTAAGGGCTTGCGGCACCAACAAAATGCAGTGACATATCTTGAATGTCTGCGGCGTAATCTTTTATCGCGACGAAGTAGCCTGATTCTTCTTCTGGAATCGCAGAGGTTAAATCGCTTTCGACTGCGACAGGTTTAAAGACAGAACCATCTTCATCTGCTTTGGTGGCGATGCCAGAATCCGCAAAGCGACCATCATCGACGGCAGAAGATTCAATATCAGCGACTTGGGTTAACTTATCTATTGGTGCAATGTTGTGCTGATTCTCGTTTGAGGACAGAACAATGGTTTGCATGCGATCGATATGATTACTCGGATTGTTAAGTACGCGCATGAACGTGTGCCATGTCCACCGGTGCTCAGAGAAGCAAATCGATAGTACGCTTCCGTTGACGTAAGTAAGGAAGGGCTTTGCATCTTGTGGTGTCCCACGCTGCTCTGATTTTGGGCTTTCTGATTCTCCCAACTTATAGAGCGTGAATTGCGTTCCTTTGATTTCGTATTCGTCTAAGCTTTTGTTGATTGCATCATAGACATACAGCCAACCGTCGCGCAGTTGACGCAGGGTGTAACCAACGGTATTGAGTTTGGCTGGGCCTTGCCCTTTCCATTCTTCAGGCAAACCAAAAGGTTGTGTCTCTTCTGTTTCTAGCTGATCGATGGCATAGCGGACTGGGATAAAGTGCGCAGGTGATGCTTCCGTTGCTTCTTTCTCAGTTTTTAAATTGAGAGGCTCTGGTTCAGACGGCGGTGGCGGATCGATTTTTTTTGTTTCTCCCTCCCAAAACATACTGCGCTCTGGGGGTGAGCCAGCAAGATCATCGGATTCCGTGGTTGGAACGATATTCAGCGATTTCAGTGTACCATCGCTTTCAAATGCCTGAACGGCCTCCTCATAGGTATAGCTGTTGTCATACCAGAACATAGAAGTTTTTGGGGGAAGTGGATTATTCATCGTTAGCCCATGTTTAAGAGTTTTATTCTATTACGCAAATATCGCACCAAAATAAAGCAATTAAAAATCAATGAGTTAGATTTTTATGGTTTTGCGTCAATCAAATAATTGTTTGTTTTTCCAATAAGTTGGTTGGTGTTTACCATTTTTTGTATTGATTGAATCAAAGTTTTAGTTGTGAGTGATGCCTCAATGAGCCGACAAAACAAAAGGGCTCCAGAGTTACCTCTGGAGCCCTTTCTAGTATTTAAGTGCTAAAGAGTTAGCGACGCTTTGGTTTACGTTGACCAGCTGGTTTGCTTTGTCCTTGTGGGCGACCTTGGCCTTGCGGCTTGCTACCTGCCGGGCGGTTTGCACCGTTGCCGCTAGGACGTTGGCCGTTGCTTGCAGGGCGTTGACCACCTGTAGCTTTACCCGAACCGTTACGGTTGCCAGATGGTTTACCATCTTTTGAACCGCCTTCAGAACGTTTGTTCAAATGACCACCGAAGCCTGGTTGGTTTTTGGTATGTTTGGTTGCAAAGCGGTTTGCCCCGTGACGACCAGATTTACGACGTTGCGCAGGTGTTTGTGCTTCAATGTCTTCCGCAGGAACGAGACAGCCTTGTTTGTCACCGATCAAATGTTTTTTACCCATACTGACTAGGGCTTCACGGATCATTGGCCAGTTTGCTGGATCGTGATAACGCAACAGCGCTTTATGCAGGCGACGTTGACGTTCACCTTTTGCTACAGGTACATCTTCACGTTTTTTGTACTTCACGCGTTTCAGAGGGTTTGTCTCTGAGTAGTACATCGACGTTGCGTTACACATTGGCGAAGGGTAGAAGTTTTGTACTTGGTCACATTCGAAGTTGTTCTTTTTCAGCCACAGAGCAAGGTTCAGCATGTCTTCGTCTTCTGTGCCTGGGTGCGCAGAGATAAAATAAGGGATTAAGTACTGCTTCTTGCCTGCTTCTGCACTGTATTTCTCGAACATCTCTTTAAAGCGATCGTACGTACCCATGCCTGGCTTCATCATCAGATCAAGAGGACCTTTCTCTGTATGTTCCGGTGCAATCTTCAAGTAACCGCCCACGTGGTGAGTCACGAGCTCTTTCACGTATTCTGGTGATTCAATCGCAAGGTCGTAACGTACGCCAGATGCAACCATCACTTTCTTCACGCCTTCAACTTTACGCGCTTCGCGGTATAAATCGATCGTGTGTTTGTGGTCTGTGTTTAGCTTGTTACAGATGCCCGGGAATACACAAGAAGGACGACGACAGTTCGCTTCCGCTTTTGGATCTTTACAGCCCAGGCGGTACATGTTTGCAGTCGGGCCACCAAGATCGGAAATTGTGCCGGTAAAGCCTGGAACTTTGTCGCGAATTTCTTCAATCTCGTTGATGATAGACTCTTTCGAACGGTTTTGAATGATTCGACCTTCATGCTCGGTAATCGAACAGAAAGAACAGCCACCAAAGCAACCACGCATGATGTTTACAGACGTCTTGATCATGTCGTACGCAGGAATTTTTGCTTTCCCGTACATAGGGTGAGGGACACGCGCGTAAGGCAGGCCAAACACAAAGTCCATCTCTTCGGTCGTCAATGGAATTGGAGCTTGGTTTACCCAAAGTTCACGATCACCATGGCTTTGAAGTAACGCTCGACCAGAGTACGGGTTCGTTTCTAAATGCAGTACACGGCTTGCATGCGCATAAAGAATGCGATCGTTTCTTAGCTTTTCAAACGAAGGTAAACGGACCGCAGTCGTCGCAGCATCGTGGCGTGATGGGCGAATCGTGATTGGTTGTGCAACTGGCTCGTCTTTTTTAGTTTCACACTGAGTTTCTACTTCGTATGGGTTCTTTGGTACGAACGCTTCTTTACGAGGTTTTTCAATGCGAGAAGAATCAATAACCGTGTAGCCTTCTGGCGCCGCTGGCAAGTTCACAGCAGTACCACGAATATTGGTCATGGTGCTGATGTCTTCGCCGTTTGCGATGCGATGTGCTACTTCGACAAGTGCGCGTTCTGCGTTACCAAAAAGTAGGATGTCTGCTTTTGCATCAAACAGTACTGAACGACGAACTTTATCTGACCAGTAATCGTAGTGTGCCACACGGCGTAGGCTGGCTTCGATACCACCTAAAACAATAGGTACTTCTTTGTAAGCCTCACGACAACGCTGAGAGTAAACCAAAGTCGCGCGGTCTGGGCGTTTACCACCTTCGTTATTCGGTGTGTACGCGTCATCGTGACGAAGTTTTTTATCCGCGGTGTAACGGTTGATCATGGAGTCCATGTTACCCGCAGTGATCCCGAAGAACAGATTTGGCTTACCAAGTTGCATGAACGCATCTTTATTTTGCCATTCTGGTTGAGCAATGATACCGACACGGAAACCTTGTGCTTCTAGCAGGCGGCCAATGATAGCCATACCAAAGCTTGGGTGATCCACATAAGCGTCACCGGTTACAATGATAATGTCACAGCTATCCCATCCTAGGGCATCCATTTCTTTGCGACTGGTCGGCAAGAAAGGTGCCGTACCAAAACACTCTGCCCAGTATTTTTTGTACTCATGAATAGGAGTGATGTTATTGGTCATATTTTGCTCTCTGTTCCAGGGAGCGCGAATTATAGCGATTTGATTATCAGGTATCTATAACAAACTCATCTATTCAAGCTTAGTTCATCGAGTTTTATTTGGTTTGTAAAAATATCAATGCTCTATCGGCGATTTTCTGTCTAATTTCACCTTGAAAGCCTCATGGTTATAGATCGGTTCATGAAAAATGTCGCAATCTTAATACAAAGCATAAGCAATGGTGTGCTTATGTGGGGTAAAGCCTATAATCAAATTAGTGCATATTAAATGCAAAAGGCTGAGCTGCTCTGGAAATAGTTCTAAGTCGATAGGCTTATCGTTGACACAATCCATCTATAAAGAGGATCGGCAGGTCCCAACTGGAATGTCGCGAATTGACTGTGAATTTTGAGCCTTGGGCTAATTACAAAAAAGGGGCTAGGGTATGAGTGAATCTACGACAACAGTGCATCCAAAAATGCAAACGACTTCCAGTCTAACTCCTGTTATAGAGTGGTCTTACGATATTGATACTCGCGAGTTCGAATGTGATCAGCAAGGAATGGCAAAGGCATTTGGGATAAGTACGCCAGTAACCAGCCTAAATAACTTGTTTGATCATATGCTGATGGGGCAACAAGAAACGCTAAAACAACGAATTCTAGAAGTGGAACTATTTGGCGGACGGGGGCGGTTTTCTTGTTGCATGATGCTAAAAAACGTTAACTTAGTGCACGTGACTATTAGTTTTGAAAGGCTCAATAAGCGCATTATCCAAGGCACTATCATTCCACAATTAACAATCACTGGTTGCGAGGAGTTAGCGACAATCCTCGAAACGATTTTTGATTTGCCGAATGTAGGCGTTTTAGTTGCCGATGAAGATACGCGCATCTTAGGTTGTAACCGTGCCTTTGAGTTACAAATGGGTTATCAAAACCGAGATCTGGTTGGGCTTAAAACTCATATTTTCAGTACCTCTCACCATAGCCAAGCGTTTTATGATCAGCTGTGGCAGCAAATTAATGATGAAGGATGTTGGTGTGGTAACTTGCTGAGCAAAACAGCAAACGGTAGCAACCAAGCTCATCATCTTTGTATTTACCGACTTACGTTTCATTCTGGACGAATTCTTTATCTCGGATTTTCTACGGATATTTCTGCTTCGTTGTTGTGGATGAAAAATCGTTGTGAACAACAGCATGATTGGGCTGCCTTTTTACCAACGAGGAAAGAATTTGAACTCCAATTAGCTACCTTAGCGAATGAAAGCAGAAATAAAGAACTCAACATTGTTATGACACTCAGACCCAAGTTTTCGGAGAGATACTTGCTTGAACAGCAATTAGGTTTTGCAGATTTTATTATGCGAAGTCGCTACACCAGTATTGCGGGGCAGTTATCTCGGGATGTGTTTGTCGTATGCTTGCAGACCCCTCATTGTCAATGGTTGAGCCCGGTTCGTTTGATCCAAATTGCCATGAAAGGATTCTTTAATGAGCTTAGAAATGAAATGGGCACAAAAATGCATGCCACTATCGTTAAAGGCCAAACTGGTGTGTCAATCCTTGGCTATGATACGAACCGACCAAGACAAGCGCTAGCACATGCAGCGCAAGCGATGTTGTCCTCTATTTCCGGTGAAGGCAGCTATTTCAACTTTTACGACAGTGAACTTCACTCTGAATTAGTGAAGCGCCAACATCTCGAGGCGTTTTTGGAGGCGCAAATAGAGAGTGGACTAGTGGACGTTTACTTTCAACCGATTATCGACGTTCAAACCGGAAGCGTGGTTAAGTTCGAGGCCCTCGCACGCTTCTATGATGAAAATGATGCGTATTGTACGCAGAAGATGATAGCTATTATTGAAGATCTAGAACTCATAGCGGCACTTGATGATGTGGTCTGCCAAGCTGCATTGAAGCACTTTCCGCGCTTACAAGAAATTTATGGCGAGGAAGTGGGCGTGACCATCAATCGCTCCCTCAATACGAAATTGGATTCTCTTCAGATCCTTCAGCGGTCGCATGATTTGATTAAAGCCAGTGGTGTAGACCCTAAGCGAGTAACTATCGAGCTAACAGAAACCGCGTATTTTGAACAAGATGAGGAGCATACTCGAGCTCTAGAGGAAGTGCGGAAAGAGGGCATTGAGATCGCGATTGATGACTTCGGTACTGGGTATTCTTCTTTTTCTTATCTAGAAAAAGGGCAGTTTGATTTACTGAAAATAGACCGAAAATTCATCAAGAACATTCATAAAGGGAGCACCAGCTATAACATTGTGAAAATGGTCACCGAGCTTGCACAGCAAATGAATGTAAAAGTGGTTGCTGAAGGCGTGGAATCTAAGCAAGAACTTCAAGTATTGGCAGAAATCGGTGTCGATTACATGCAGGGCTTTCTATTTTCTGCTGCCGTGCCTGTCGATTTGATGGATAAAGCGGACAGTTATGAGCATCTGTTCTCTGACATCGCGATTGAGTCTAAGCAAAGTGATGTGTTGCAATCTTTGAGCCATGAACAAGTCAGGTCTATGGACCCTGGAGAACCGCTCTCCTTGGCAGTGGAGTACATGAATTTGAATCCAAGCTTGCCTTTAGTTGTTCTCAATGAAAATCGTTGTGTTGGGTTAATTACGAAAGAGACGGTGAATTTACACCTAACGCCCTCGATGGGCACAGAGCGAGAAACTGAACGAGAAAGCAGAATTTGGAAACGTTCTGTTAATCAGATAATGAGCACCGAATTTGTGTTGGTTGATGAGGATTTACCTGTCTCTGTTATTCGAGAGTTGGTTAAAACCGGCATTCGTTTCCCTTGGGTATTGTGTAATACCAAAGAAGAGTACCGTGGAGTTTTAACGCAGGAAGACGCGTTGAAGTATCTTGCTTCTCTGTGAATAAAATTGTCTTACCGTTTTAGCTCATTTGGGGGCCGACTTTCGGTGGTTTGGCGATAGTTGATTTGATATTATCGCACCCCAAAATGACTTTTGAGCGTGCATTCAACATGATTCAACAATTGCTGGTTACTTTCCCTCCGATGCTATTTGGCGCACAAGCGCTACTGACTTTGCTTCTAATAAAGGGCGATATTTGTCCTGGTCAGCGAGGACGTCTTCATAAAATGTTGCCAGCAGTAGCTGTATTGTGGCTCGCTGTTGCGTCACTTCGCATTGAAGCATTTATGATCGTGTTTGCTATTTTCTACTTCTATTCTCAGGTTCAAACCAAGAAAACGCGTGAAAAAGGGCCACTATGGGCGATGCATTTAGCGAATGGTTTGGCCTTTGCGTATGTGAGTATTCAAGTATTTGAGCAATCAAGCTGGCCAGCATCGATAGCGATGGCGCTAATGATATTTTTCCTTGGGGCGTCATTTTCTCAATTGCTGCTTACGATAGCTCGCAGCAGATTACAGGCATTTCACCGTATTTTACCAGTTACGGGCATTGTGTCTGGAATGCTATTAGTCATCGCAACGTTGTTTGCTTCTTACCAGTTAAATGAAGCCACACTAAACGCTGCAACACAGTCAATCTTGCTGTCTTTAGCTATGTTAATTTCTTCAATTATTGTGTGGTGTTGGCATATTTTTACGCATAAGAAACCAGAAAAGGTGCAACTGAGCGTTGCCTTGTTGCTAGCACTCGCGTCGATGACGAGCCTGCAAGGTTTATTCTCTCTCGCGGCTTAACCTCTATTCTAAAGACAAAGCTAGACGGCTTATATCCAAGTGCTTTCTTGGTGCTTGGGTATAAGGTGATCACGTTTTAGATCGCACTCACTTTAAATTCGCGTGATTACTACTACGCTTGTTTATATACCTTGTCGAAGAGGAGAGTCGCGATGGATTTAAGCAATGTAGGTAATCTGGACAGCACTATTTTGCTAGGTATCGTCAACGAAAAGCTACGTTTAGAGTGCGACAGTTTTGACGAGTTAGTATCAGTGTATGAGATGGATGTAGAGTCTGTAGTCGGCAAGCTTGATATGCTCGGTTATCAGTACGATCCATTGACTAACCAATTTAAAGCATATCAACGCTAAGCCTTTCATAACCCAAATCTTTTAAGCCACCTTGATTCCGTCAAGGTGGCTTTTACATTGTAGCCTCGCGGTTGCGAAAAAAGCTTGTAAGTAACGCTTTTCTTTCTCTGAGTGACGCGTTGCAGCAAACAAGCGACGCCATAAGCCTTGGCCGAAAGGTTTACTGGTAATAAGACCTTGGCGAGAAAATTCAGAAATCGCCCAATTGGGTAGTGCCGCCACCCCTAATCCAGCAGAGACCATCTGAACTAACATGAGAGTGTTGTCGGCTTGCTTCCATTTCGCAGGTTCTATTCCTGCTGGCTGAAGAAAGTGTTTTACGACGTCTAGCCTTTGTTTTTGAACCGGATAAGAGAGCATGGTTTGAGCTGCGAGATCTTGCGGATCAATAATTTCTTTTTCCGCCAATGGGTGGTTGGTTGCGGTAATTAAACGCATTTCAAAGTCGAATAGAGGCTCGTAGTGGACTTCGGATCGAGGTTGGATATCGGAAGTAATAACAAGATCGAGTTCGCCTGCCAATAGAGCTGGGAGTGGTTCAAAGCCAAAACCAGAGGAAAAGTCCAATGTTACGCTTGGCCAAGCAAGTTGGTACTCCCTAAGTGCAGGCATTAGCCATTGGAAGCAAGAGTGACATTCAATGGCCATATGTAATCGGCCATTGACGTCCTCTTTCAAGCTCGCTAAATCATTTTCTGCTCTTGCGAGTTTCGGAAGGATATCTTCTGCAAGACGCAATAGGATTTCTCCCTCTGAAGTGAACTTCACCGGACGAGTCTTTCTCAGGAACAGTTGCCCTCCAATTCGCGCCTCCAAATCTTTGATCTGATGAGACAGTGCCGACTGAGTGAGATGCAAAGCGGTCGCTGTCGCCGTTAGAGAGCCAGTGTCTCGAAGCGAAGTGAGTGTCCGCAAATGTTTTAGCTCTATCATGAATTCCTTTCATCCTTTGTTGCTCGCTATGAACAGAATAGCAATCGTGTAAATAACTTAACGACAAAAAATGGATATGTAAACGTCTAGACGTCTATTTGTTGTTTTTATTTGCGAATCATGTCGCTTCATGATGAATTTTTTTAATAAACAAGTTGAATAAATGGACGTTGTTCTAATATCAGATGAGAGCGATAGTTTAGCCATCCAGACATCTTATTCTTTACCGAAAGATGCTCTGATCCAAACAAATTGAACAAAATTGAGAAAGGAATAGGGACATGGCGACAACGACTCACATATTAGGTTATCCACGCATCGGTGAAAAACGAGAATTAAAATTCGCTCAGGAAAAATACTGGCGCGGAGAAATTGATCAAGCAGAGCTTAAAAAGGTTGGAGCAGATCTGCGCGCTAAAAACTGGCAAACGCAAACAGATGCTGGCTTGAGTTTTGCCACCGCTGGCGACTTCGCTTGGTACGATCATGTACTGACGACCACGTTGCTATTGGGTCATGTGCCAAAGCGTCACGCTGATGGTTTCCCTAACCTGGATACGTTGTTCAAAGTGGGTCGCGGTCAATCTCAGGCGGGTTGCAGCTGTGCGGGCGCTGCGGCATCGGATATGACCAAATGGTTCAACACAAACTACCATTACATTGTCCCTGAATTCAGCAAGGACGATACGTTTGAAGTGAGCTGGCCGCAACTGTTTGAAGAAGTCAACGAAGCGCTTCAAGCTGGCCACCAAGTGAAGCCTGTTTTGCTTGGCCCAGTCAGTTACCTTTACTTGGGCAAAGAGGTCGAAGAAGGGTTTGACCGCTTAACCCTGCTACCACGCTTACTTACTGCTTACCAAGCTATTTTGGCAAAGCTAGCAAGTCAAGGTGTTGAGTGGGTTCAGATTGATGAGCCAATTTTGTCACTGGAGCTAGAAAGCAAATGGGCTGATTCGTTTAAGCTGGCCTACCAAGTGATTCGAAGCGATGTAAAAGTGCTGCTAACGACGTACTTTGACTCCGTAAGCGATACGCTAGACAAAATTGTAGAGCTACCGGTGGATGGTTTGCATATCGATTTATCTGCCGCGCCTCAGCAGCTTGACGACGTGGTTGCCAAACTACCGGAGGGGTGGGTGCTGTCTGCTGGCGTGGTCAACGGTCGTAACGTGTGGCGTTCGGATTTAAGTGCCCAACTTGAACGTCTACAGCCAGTAAAAGAAAAACTGGGCGACAACCTTTGGGTTGCGAGCTCATGCTCTTTGCTACATAGCCCGGTTGATCTGGAACAGGAAACAGAACTCAGTGAGGAAGTGAAAAGCTGGTTTGCGTTCGCAAAACAAAAAGTAACAGAAGTCGCCTTGCTTGGCCGCGCACTCGATGGTGATCAAGATGCGATTCTCGCTTGTGATACCTACAGCCAGCCAATCAAAGCACGTAAAACGGCAACGCATGTGAATAAGCCACAAGTTCAAGCGCGTTTAAACAACATTACAGCGTCACTTGCCGAGCGCAGCGCACCTTACGCGGAGCGTGCTGCGCATCAAGCTGAAGTATTGGGCTTGCCTCTGTTGCCAACCACGACAATCGGTTCTTTCCCTCAAACGGGTGAAATTCGTGTTCAGCGCAGTGCTTATCGTACAGGTCAATTATCTGAGTCTGAATATATCCAAGCACTTAAAGGACATATTGCTGACGCAGTAAAACGTCAAGAGGCGCTCGACCTAGATGTGCTTGTTCATGGTGAAGCAGAGCGTAACGACATGGTGGAATACTTCGCTGAGAACTTGGCGGGTTTTCAAACGACCAAATTTGGTTGGGTACAGAGTTATGGCTCTCGCTGTGTGAAACCTGCCATTGTAGTTGCTGACATTGAACGTGAAAAACCGATCACGGTTGAATGGTCGACGTACGCCCAGTCGCTAACCAGCAAACAGATGAAAGGCATGTTGACTGGACCAGTTACGATTTTGTGTTGGACGTTCCCACGTGAAGACATCACACGTCAAGAAATTGCGCAGCAACTTGCTTTGGCACTGCGTGATGAGGTGTCTGACCTGCAAGATGCAGGCATCAATATCATTCAAATTGATGAGCCAGCCATTCGAGAAGGTTTACCACTCAAAAAACGCGATCACAAAGCGTACTTAGAATGGGCCGTAAATGCCTTTAAGGTCTCTGCGGCAAGTGCAAAACCAGAAACTCAGATTCACACTCATATGTGTTACAGCGAGTTCAATGAAATCATTGATTCGGTTGCGGCACTCGATGCGGACGTCATTACCATTGAAACATCTCGCTCAAATATGGAGCTGCTGAAAGCATTTGAAGAGTTCAATTACCCGAACGAAATTGGCCCTGGTGTTTATGACATTCACTCACCAAACATTCCTACGGAAGAATGGATTGAAGGTTTAATCAAGAAAGCGGCAGAAAAAATTCCGGCTCAACGTTTGTGGGTAAACCCAGATTGTGGTCTGAAAACACGAAACTGGAAGGAGACAGAAGCCGCATTGGCAAATCTGGTTTCAGCGGCGAAGAAGCTCCGTGCTGAGCTGGCGTAACACATCGTTACAGCAAATAAAAACGGAGACTGTGGTCTCCGTTTTTCTATTCTTAATTGTTAACTTTCGTTTTCAGATTATCCAATAATAGCGAATCATCGTCTCATGCCGAAAGCAACAAAAATTACTGTAGCTACTTCACCTGAGTACAAGTCTGTGCGGAAACCAACTCATCTGCCATCAACTGACCGCGAGAATTACGTACCTTAATACGATACATCAAGCCCATATCAATTTGCTTGCGAACTTCTGGGTTGCTGCAGTAGGTATAGATACTGGTATTCAGTACTTGATTTAACGGCTTTGCACCGAGTGCGCTATCGTTATAAATCATCATCATCTCTACAACATTTTTGTTGGATGAGACACGCATTATTTGCAGTGGACCGTACTCTAAAGGGAGGCCCGCAGACAAGACTCCTGCTCGGTTTGATGCCATAAGCTCAAGTTGGCGCTGATTATCATCGGTTGATGAACAGCCAGCCAGAGCACCAAATACCAAGAAAAGACACAGTAATTTTTTCATAAATTAAAACACTTTTTTGAACGGTTTCACGATTACATGATCGTAAACACCAGCCGCTACATAAGGATCGGCTTCTGCCCACGCTTTAGCATCCTCTAGAGAGGCGAATTCAGCGATGACAGTTGAGCCCGTAAATCCAGCTTCACCAGGATTGTCAGAATCTATCGCAGGCATCGGACCAGCTGTAAGAAGGCGACCTTCGTCTTGTAGCTTTTGTAAGCGACCCAAGTGTTGTGGGCGAACGCTCATGCGTTTTTCCAACGAGTTCTCAACGTCCTGTGAAAAGATGACATACCACATAGCATAGTTCCTTAATTGGTAGGGTAAAGTGTTAATTTAACGCCTTTTTTGTGTCTCTCACAAGTGAACAACAGAAAATGTGAGGTCCTTTCTAACTGTTAGCGTTGTAGGTTGACTAATTCTGAACCGGACGTGGTTTACCTTCACTGTCAATGGCTACGTAGTTGAAGGTCGCATCACAAACCATGAAGCGTTCGCCAACACCGTGAGCTTTGACGGGTTTGACCCATACTTCCAAATCGACACTCATGGATGTGCGGCCGATCTTAGTGCATTCGCCGTAGCAGCATACGACATCGCCCACACCAACAGGTTTTTTGAACGTAATGCTTGATACCGAAACGGTGACAACGCGACCACAAGAGATCTCTTTTGCCAGAATCGCGCCTGCTAAGTCGAGCTGAGACATTATCCAACCGCCAAAAATATCGCCATTGGCGTTTGTATCTGCAGGCATTGCAAGGGTACGAAGCAGCATTTGACCTTTCGGAGAGCTAATTTCTTGACTCATTGTGACATCCTAAATCTTAAAGGCGCTCAAACTAAGCGCCAACATAGTAAATACCTAGAACCAAAGGTCCTTAAAAAACCGCAGATACCGGACCAGAGAAAGTTGGTTTACAGCAGCAAGAATGGTCTGAAAACGGTACGTTGTTTGAGCGGTTTACTGATACATGGAGCAAAACAGCGACCCTAAGGTCGCTGTGAAGTCGCGGATTATAGCAAAACTGAGTTTTTAATCATCAGTGGACACATCGGATGAGTTATTTTTTTGTTCTTTTGGCATGTGTTTATAAATGTAAAAGCCAGTCGCAATCATGTAAGCAAATGTCGCGATCAACATTCCAAATACTTTGAAGTTAACCCAAACATCCAACGGCAATTCGTAAGCAATATAAATGTTTAGGCCAGCGAAGAATGAGAAGAAGCCAACCCAAGCCCAGTTAATCTTTGCCCAAACAGCGTCAGGTAACGTAATTTCCTTGCCTAGCATACCTTTGATGGCTGATTTTCCCAATGCGTGGCTCACTGCTAAGCCAATCGCCAGAATCGCGTAAATGATGGTGACTTTCCACTTTATAAAATTGTCGTCGTGGAAGAAAAGGGTCATGCCGCCGAAGATAGTGACGATAACAAATGTTACTAGCTGCATCTTTTCGACTTTCTTATACAGCGCATAGGTGACGACAAGCTGAATGGCTGTTGCTACGATCAGTGCACCTGTCGCCACGTAGATGTCGTACAGCTTGTATAAAGCGAAGAAAACGATGAGTGGTATAAAGTCTAGGATCTGCTTCATGATGGCAAAATCTACCTAATTGTTGAATTGAAGACAGTCTAACGGAATCTGACAAGATGTGAATACTGAGGAAGTTAAGGTAAGAATAGTAACGCTTAGTATATCGTACAGCCCGCAAGCTTCTTCCACGTCGAAACAGCAAATGGAAGGAATAAAAATTGCCGCGTGAAGCGGCAATAGAGTTGAGAGTTTTAAACCTTAAGCCACACGTTGATATTGGGAAATAAGCGTTTTTACATCTTCTAAATAGCCTTCCCGCAGTAAGTTATCGACCGTTGCTTCTAGCTCTTCGAGAGACATCGTGAAGCAAGTGGATTTACCAGTCATCAGGGTCAGATATTGATGATACTCTTCTTCTGTATAGTGGCCTAAGCGATCAAGTAACAGTGTTTTGATTCCATGATGAATCAAGCCGTAGTATGTATGTCGATGAAGTAACATGGCGATCTCCTTATCAAGCTCATACGCTACTCATTTGCAGCCTGCTTGACCTTCTGGATAATTCGATTTACTCCAATAATGCACATCTAGTGCCAATTCTATATTTGCAAATTAAAAAGTGTTGGAAGGTGCAAAATTCTCGTTCTGTAACCATCTTTGGATGACGACTTGAAGTGCATTTAACGTGGTGGGCTTTTCGAGCCTGTCATCCATGAGTGTCGAAATTAGCTCCAACTCTCTAGCTCCAGACTCACCAGATAAGGCAATGATTGGAACGGAGGATGTGATTTGCTTAATCCGTTGGCTGGCGTCAAATCCATTCATTACCGGCATTTGGACATCCATAAGAACGAGATCAATCTTGTGAGAGTGGAATAGTTCTACCGCAGAGGCTCCATTATTTGCTTGTAAGCTGTTGACTCCCAATCTTTTTAAATACATCTGTACCAAGGTGCGTTGCACCTCTTTGTCATCTACAATGAGCACTGTTGGTGCATCTTTACATACTTGTACGTGTTGAGCTGAATGATTTTCAGAATGTGATGCAGTTGCTTTCCAGCTATCAAAGTCCGGTGCTCTTAATGTCTCTGGTTTTGGTGCGTTTGGTACGACTGGGAAATACAAGTAGAATTCTGTGAACTCGTTCAATTCAGACTGGCACTCTATTCGTCCTCCGAAGGAGCGCATAACACGTTGGCAATAGCCCAAACCTAAGCCACTGCCTCCGCTTTTTTGATACGAGAAAAAGTCATCAAATATCTTGTGTAAGATACTGCTATCTATACCTGGCCCACTATCTCGGAAGATCAGAATGTTTTCGTAAGCCCCCGTCTGGGTACGAATCTCAATTTGACTGTCGGGATAAGAATCAAAATAGTAGATAGCGTTACGAATCAAATTGAAAATGACAAAGTTAAACAGGGTCTCATTTAACTTCGCGACAAAATCGTGTGCCTGTGGCAGGTTAATTCTCTCTATTATTTGATCGTTTTCAAAACCATAACGGCTTACTGCTTGGTCGATGGCTTTATGTATGGAAGTGAGAGCTAAAGGCTCATGCTCTGGTGAACTGTCGCTAACTTCTCGTAAAATAATATCGATAAGTTGTCTACCGCGTTGTATAGCGGCTTCACCTTTATCAATTTCTCTTTTTAGCGTATCCAGTGAGGCGTTTGACTCTATATGCTGTTTTAAAGCTTCAAATTGTAATTGTACTTGAGCGAGAGGGTTACGCATTTCATGTGCAATGGAGTTAGCCAGCGCACGGCTTTGGCGTACCTTTCTATCGGCTTCAATGGTGCTCTGGATGCGAACTAATAACGTTTGCAGAGCTGAGATTTCTTCATTAGAAAACAGCTTATTATCTATTTTATGTGAAGAAATTAGTAAGTGAGTAACAGACTTTCCACGACCGAAGAGAGGCATAACGAGCGCAGTATTGCTTGAGCGCATGCGCTCGTAGAGCTTTCTCATCGACCCTTTAGAAGAGGAGGCATAATCAATTTCTTCAGACAACTCATCTAGCACGAGAACTGACTTGCTTGACGGCAGGTACTCTTCGTAAAACGTTTCTGTGTAATTGCTAGTGACTAGCTGTAGCTTGTTGTTTGGTATGTTAAGTAACGATGCCAACTGACGCATAGCATCATCTATTGAGCGTTTAAACTCTTCCTCTAACCCAAGGATTTGCTGAACGGGAGTGTGTCGTTTCCCATAAATAAAATACGAAGCGAAACGACTGACTCGCTTAAAAAGCAAGTGCCAAGTGATACCGATAAGCGCGCATAAAGGTACCGCAACAAGCCATTGGTTATCTTCAGAGATAGGAATAAATATCGCCCCTAGCGGCAGAACAAAAATGGCGCAGACTAAGAGCGCGCTTACCGTTAAGTACGTGAGATATTTAGCGCTGTAGAAGCGAGAGGTAAGTAGGGCATAGCCCACAAACAACATTTCGCTGATTGAAAGTGCTGGTGGTAACCAAGTTAGGGAGAAGTCGCCAAGGAAATACGTCATTCCAAGGTGTATCACTGCCGTAGATAACATGAATACCAAAATGCCAGCGATCATATAGTTGCTTTTTGCTAGCGTGAGCTTGCTGCTGTTAGCGCGCATGGCAATCAAGTTAAGCAGCGTTAGTACCACGAAAGCTAGCAAACTAATGAAAAAATATGAGGTATGTGGGCCAAATTCAATGACGAACTGGCTTGGACCACTAATGGTGACATTTTCGACAGTAAGATTCGGCACTAAGTTGATGTACAGTGAATACGTTGCTAGTGCGACAAAGACGACTTTTTGCCAGACTTTGACCGCTGTTTTTTTAACATCTGCGGTTAACTGGCAAGAAAAATAGAATGCAAACGCAAAGGCGAAAAAAGACGCTAAGTTCGCTAACTTAGCCATAAAAATGCCACCAACAGAGCCTAATTCTGGCAATAAATCGGTATGGAAATAGGCGTTGCTGCTTATCCAAACAATGATACAGCTGGAATAAGCGATGTAAGGCGCGTGATGCGAGCCTAAGATTGATTCACTCTTCTGTTTTAGGCGATAGCAGTAATACAGTAGCCAAGCGAATACTATTAGTACAGTCGCGTACAATGCCATTGCTTTTGGGTAAAAGAGACCGTGCAAATGAACATCAAGCATGCTCATTCACCTTTTTATCCATTCTTTTTGTTCGTACGCAATGTTTGTAGTCGCGAAATTGTATGTCTTGAAATGCTTCAACCATCATACCTAAATTCCAGAAACCGCGGTATGTCTTGGTACCGTCACCGTTAATGTCGCGGTATCCTGAGTGAAAGTAGGCACTTAAATCAATAGATTGATAGAAATTTAACATAAACACTTGCTCAATAATGGTAAAGCCGAGCTTATAGCCTGCTTTATAGAGCTCGCTCATCATAGTTTTTTGCGCCAGATACAAAAAATACAGCTTTTGTTGAATGTTGCCTCCCACCGTAAGACGCAGTACTTCGCAAACCGCTTCAGTGTTCTTTACATGAGATTGAAACTGAGCATCAAACCCAACAAGAGTGTGCTCATGAGTTAGAGCACGACACTCCAAAATACCCAGTTGATTGAGAACACTGTACCCATGATTAGGAAAGCAAAACTGCCATTGTTCGTTACTAAACTGTGGTGAGTAACTGAGCCAGTTATTTCGTTGATGCCAGCTTTGCACTAAAGCGGAGGAGACCATGATTGGTGAAGATGACGATTTGAGCAAGAGGGCAAAGTGCTGCCCTTTTTGCGAGAGTGATAAAAGAGGCAAGATTTCAAACCATTGTTCAGTTTGGACGAAAAGTTCAAGATTACTCAGTGTGATCGCTTCGGAAATCGGCATTAACGCTGCATGATTTGGCAGCATTACCTCAAGATCGCAATCTGCGATATCTTCAATTAACACGCTAGTATAGCTGTGGTCGTCAAACGGAAGCGGAGTAGGAATCGCAGCTTCGTTTGAAGGATATTTTTGCTTGATTGCTTCGATCTCGCATTGACACCAGAAAACCATCCAATGCGGGTAACAATCTGCGGCAAGTTGTTCAAGTAAACGAATCTCTTTGGAGAAACCTGTCGGATACTGTTGCACTAAATCTCGATAATCCATTAACTCAAATAGTGCAGAAAGACTTTTTGATGCGTGTTTAGGAAAGAGAGATTTAAGCAGTTTTATTCGATACAGAGCAACCTGTTGAAAAAGAGCATCTCGTTTTTGTTTCGTTAGGGTAAGAATAACTGAGTCAACCAGGGCCTGCTGCTTTGATTCGATCGGCAAATTTATTTTGGTGAGATATTCCAAAGATTGCTCAAGACTCATGATATAACCTAGCTCTAACGTTTTGTTATATTTTGTAATGGTTTATATCATTTTGAAAAATTTATGCCATCGGTTTCTATTTGTATAGTTACGTAATGCAAGAAAAGACAAAAAAACCGCTCATTATGAGCGGTTTTTGGTCTATTCAAGAAAGGGTTAGGCTTCTTGCTTTTTTAGCTCAGCTTCTGCCGTTTCTTCTTCAATTAGCGCATCAACGATAACTGCACATGCAGCATCACCTGTGATGTTCAGTGCTGTACGAATCATATCGAAAATACGGTCAAGAGCGAATAGCAGCGGTAGACCTTCAATTGGAATGCCAGCGGCAAGAAGCACGGCAACCACTAGGAAAGAAGGGCCAGGAACACCCGCTTGACCAACCGCACCCAATGTAGACGTTACGATAATTGCAATGTAAGCGCCCATGCCTAGATCGATATTGAACAGTTGAGCAAAGAAGATAGCAACCAAGCCATAGTAAATCGCATTACCTGACATGTTGATCGTTGCGCCTAGAGGCAGAACAAATGATGCAGTTGAATTTTTTACGCCCAGCTCTTTTTCACAGGTGTCCATTGTGACAGGCAGTGTTGCCATAGAAGACGCTGTTGAAAGCGCAACTGCTTGCGGTTTCTTCATTGAAGACAGGAATTTCTTCGCAGATGTCTTCGTGAAAACATGCACCATTGCTGGGTAAACAACGAAACCGAAGATTAGGATGGCGGCAACGTAAACAACGAACAGTTTAAACACCACCATTAGCGCACCAAAACCAAACGTACCGACGGCTTCTGCCATCAGACCAAATACACCGATAGGTGCAATGATCATTACTTTGTTGATCATCCAAACCATTGCGTCAACGATGCAGTTAACACCATTGATGATTGGTTCACGACGCTCTTTTGCTTGCTTAGAAATCGCAATACCAAAGAACATACAGAAAACGAGGATCTGTAGGATGTTTGCTTCATTTAGTGATTGGAAAACGTTGGTTGGGATCATACCAGTGATGGTTGCCCAGAAAGTAGGTAGTTCACCTTTTGAAGCGTATTCTGCTGAGAACATGCCTTCAACGCCAGAGACGTCGATACCCATGCCTGGTTGGAATACTTCACCCATAAATAGTGCAAGCGCAACGGCTAGGGCGGATGTTAAACCAAAATAACCTAGAGTGACGATGCCAACTTTACCTGCTGACTGGCTGTTCCCAAGACCAGCGGCGCCAGAAATCAAGGCTACAGCGACCAAAGGAATAACCAACATTTTGATTAAGTTGATAAAGATAGCACCTAAAGGAGCGAACACTGTCGCATCATGACCCATCATGGCACCAACGGCTGTGCCCACGATCATGGCGATTACGACTTGTACGCCAATGTTGTTTAGCAAACTCTTTTCTTTTAACACTTCCATAACCTCTGTGCTAATAAAATGTAAAATCCTAAAATTACCCACTAACCATAAATGGATTTACGGATAATTATCTCGCCTTGCTTTTTACACTTATCGTTTACAATTGGCAATATGCAGCAAGGTATTATTGATGGGTTAATCGATATTTTATTGACGAACGATAAAGTTTTGTTCAATAGCAAACGTTTGCTATTGATTTTTCTTATAAGGGTTACGCTTGGGATTGTTCAAGTTTATTTTTCTTTATTTGTTTTCTTTTTGTTAATTTTAACCGCTTTTGTATTTGCTATTGCAGTCAGAGTTTTTAGTGACTTGGGGTGATATTTATAACAATTCATCTCTTTCAAGCTCACACTTTTATTAATTTGCCTTCTGAAATGTTAATTGCTTTACATTCTTAGTCCTGATTGCGTTGTAAACATAATGTTAAATGGTAATGACTGGTGAGAATCAAATGCTGACGATCCAGTGTTAAGGATAACTTGCTTAGTTAATGCTCCTGAGCTGATTAGACGAGAAAGACAAGTAAGAGGTGAAGAGACTATGATGAATCTTGCTGCTGCGTTACAAAGAAATGCTGCGAGTAAACCAGATAAAACGGCGTTGATATGTGGCACTGAAAAGATAAATTATGCGCAGTTTGATGCGATCGCCGGCAAGATCGCAGCGTCTTTAATCAATAAAGGCGTAAAGCCAGGTGACCGCGTTGCGATTTCATGCCCAAACATTCCTTTTTTCGCGTTTGTTTATTATGCAATACAAAAAGCTGGCGCGGTTGCAGTCCCATTAAATGTGCTTTTGAAAGCGCGAGAAATTAAGTATCACTTAGAAGATTCAAAAGCGAAGTTTTATTTCTGCTTTGAAGGGACGAAAGAACTGCCAATGGCAAAAGAGGGTGTCAAAGCCTTTGAACAAGTCGATACATGCGAAGGCATAGTCGTATTGACTCAATCTCAAGATGAAAGCTATTGGAATGGTGTAATAACTCTCAATGCGTTTATAGCCGATGTCCAACCGTTGCCGGATTATATACCGCGTAATGCGGATGATACATGTGTGATTTTGTATACATCAGGGACGACAGGCTTACCAAAAGGCGCTGAACTGACTCAGCAGAACATCATAATGAACGCTCTGGTGGCACAAAACATTATGGGCAGCCAGGCCGATGATATTCACTTAGTAACTTTGCCTTTATTTCATACATTTGGTCAAACCGTCCACTTAAATGCTAGTGTTTTGGGCGGGGCAACATTGGTGTTAGTGCCTAGGTTTGAGCCTAAACATGTTCTTGAGCTGGTGGAAAAACATAGGGTGACGATATTTGCTGGTGTGCCAACGATGTACATCGGTCTGCTTCATGTGCAGCATCAATTTGATACCTCGTCATTGCGTGTTGCAGTAAGCGGTGGTGCGCCATTACCAACCGAAATCTTTCGAACCTTTGAAGAAACATTTAATGTGCCGATCTTAGAAGGGTACGGCTTGTCGGAGACAAGTCCTATTGCATGTTTTAATCATTTGGATCAGGAGCGTATACCAGGCTCGGTAGGTCAACCGGTTCAAGGCGTCGAAGTAAGAGTTATCGACATTGAAGGCAATGCACTACCGATAGGCGAAGAAGGTGAGATTGTTGTGCGTGGTCATAATGTTATGAAGGGATATCTTGACCGTCCAGAAGTTACTGAATCTGCGCTACAAAATGGTTGGTTCCATACTGGTGATGTGGGCCGCTTTGACAGTTCAGGTAATTTATTTATTGTCGATAGAATGAAAGATCTGATCATTCGAGGTGGATTTAATGTTTATCCCAGAGAAATTGAAGAAGTTTTCATGACTCATCCTGCAGTTTCAATGGTAGCGGTGATAGGGATTCCAAATGAAGAGTATGGCGAAGAGATAAAAGCCTACGTTGTACTTAAACCAAAAGAATATATTGACGCCGATTCATTACAAAAGTGGGGTAAAGAGCAATTAGCCTCGTTTAAATATCCTCGTTATGTCGAAATTCGTGAACACCTCCCGATGAGTGCGACAGGAAAGATTTTGAAACGTGAGTTGAAATCTGAATTGAATATAGCTTAGTCAATTCAATGGTTTTTGTGTCACAGCGCCACTTGCCTAAGCGCAAATGGTGTTGTGCTCTTAACCAATTAGATGCATAAGCTTTTTAGCTGTCGTTAGACAATACTTACCGTTTGTTGAATGGATCTATTGCTCGAGTTCTTTAAAGTATTCTTCTAAGCGTTTCGGATTGGTAATGGTTACTGAGCCATAGTTTAGCTCTAGCATCCCGATACTTTCTAATCGTTTTAGTATCTTGTGTACGCTCTGACGAGTTAGCCCCATCATGTTAGCGATATGTTCTCTTGTTACCCTGACAACGCATGGTCGAGTATCGATCGCTTGATTAAGTTGGTATTCTGCAAGCAGCAGTAACCTTTTGGCGACTCGTTCTTCAATTCCTCTAATCGCGTCATCTTCGATAACAGAAATAGCAGACCACAAGCGGCGGCTAAGTAAGTCGAGTATAGTGGGGTAACTTTGAGGGTATTTGGCGAGTAATTGGCGAAATTTATCTCCAGGAAGCTCCATTACAGTCACGTCAGAATGCGCGGTCGCACCAAAAATACGAGGCATACCGGGAGAAAAAACATTGTCTCCAAACCAGCCACCAGCTTCGAAAATCATCAGTGTGACTTCTTTGCCTTTTGAACTAATTGAGTTCACTCTCACTGCACCTTGAGCTATGACCATAAGAGAAGATTGAAGCGCACCTTTATTGCAAATCAGTGCTTTTTCGTCGAAGCAGCGAACCTTAGTCATTTGCGCTGCTTCACTAAGCCCTTTATCTGGCAGCCCTGATAGTACAGGACATTTGGCTAGCAGTGTTTTGACTTCTTCCATGTAGCAACCTTACTGCACATTGCTTTATTGAGTTAGTTAAGTTACCCAAGCTTAACACTCTTTGAGTGCTCTGCTTGAGATAGATTTGGAAAGTGCGGGCGTTGAACAAAAAATGACGTGGTATAAACACGATAGTAAGAAAACGCCCACTAAACATAATGTTAAGCGGACGTTGTTGTGTCATATCAAACTGAAATTATTTTTGAGTGGCAGCTTTCATTGCAGAAACGAATTCACTTAGCTTGTCGAGCATAATTTGTGGCTGCTCAACGTTCGCTTCAATGATTTTTACCACGGCTGAACCAGAAATTGCACCAGCGGCACCAGATTCTAGTGCTTGTTTCACCTGTGCAGGCTCAGAGATGCCAAAACCAAGTAGCGCTGGTGGTGCATCAAATTGGTTCAGTCTATCGAGCATATGACCTACAGGCATGTTTGCTTTGGTTTCTGCGCCAGTAACACCTGCACGAGAGAGTAGGTAAGTGTAGCCGCCACCTAACTCTGATACTTGCTTCAGTGTTTCATCACTTGCCGTTGGTGGTGCGATGAAGATTGGGTGAATACCAAACTTTTCTGCAGCAGCAACAAATTCGGCACTTTCATTAGTTGGTACATCTGCAATCAAAACAGAATCGATGCCTGCTTTTGCACAACGCTCATAGAAGTTCTCGATACCACGAGAGTAAACAAGGTTCGCGTACATCAGAAGACCAATAGGTAACTCTGGGTATTTAGCTCGGATCTTACCAATTTGCTCAAAGCAGATATCTGGTGTTGCACCTGAGTCTAACGCGCGAATGTTAGCGCCTTGGATGGTTGGGCCATCGGCTAGCGGATCTGAGAATGGAATACCAAGTTCAAGGGCATCTGCGCCAGACTCAACCAGTGTTTCCATGATTTTGTAAGACTGCTCTGCGTTTGGATCGCAAACCGTTACGAACGGTACAAATGCGCCTTGGTTCGTTTCGTTTAGGCGCGCAAACATCTTCTCATAACGGCTCATTAGATCGCTCCTTTTTCTTCTAGGATGGCATGTACAGTGAAGATGTCTTTATCACCACGACCAGATAGGTTAACAACCAGCAATTGCTCTTTTTTTGGATTCTCACGTGCCATACGTAGTGCGTGTGCCACGGCGTGAGAAGATTCAAGTGCAGGGATGATGCCTTCATGACGTGCAATCTCTTGGAATGCTTCTAGCGCTTCATCGTCTGTCACGTTGTCGTATTCAGCACGGCCAATTGCGTTTAGGTGTGCGTGTTGTGGACCAACTGAAGGGAAATCAAGGCCAGCAGATACCGAGTAAGATTCTTCAACTTGACCGTTAGGATCTTGCATCAATGGCGCTTTCATACCGAAGAAGATGCCTGTTTTACCATGCTTAAGTGGTGCACCGTGCTGGTCAGTATCGATACCTTTACCTGCTGGCTCAACACCAATTAGGCGAACACTTTCTTCTTCGATGAAGTCAGCAAACATACCAATCGCGTTTGAACCACCGCCCACACATGCGATAACCGCATCAGGAAGACGACCTTCACGTGCCAAAATCTGATTCTTCGTTTCTTCACCGATCATGCGTTGGAAGTCACGCACGATCGTTGGGAATGGGTGAGGACCTGCCGCTGTACCTAGTAGGTAGTGCGCGTCTTCGTAAGTTGCAGACCAGTCGCGCAGCGCTTCGTTACATGCATCTTTAAGTGTCGCTGAACCCGAGTGGACAGGAATAACTTCTGCGCCCATTAGCTTCATACGGAATACGTTCGGGCTTTGACGCTCAACGTCTTTTGCACCCATGTAAACGCGACACTTAAGGCCAAGTAGTGCACACGCTAGTGCGGTTGCAACACCGTGTTGGCCTGCGCCTGTTTCTGCGATGATTTCGTTTTTACCCATGCGTTTCGCAAGCAGAGCTTGACCTAACACTTGGTTGGTCTTGTGCGCGCCACCGTGAAGTAGGTCTTCACGTTTTAGGTACAGTTTGGTTTTCGTACCTTTGGTTAGGTTACGAGTTAGAGTCAAAGCAGTTGGACGGCCCGCATACTCTTGAAGAAGCGTCATGAACTCACTGCGGAATTCTGGATCTTCTTGCGCGTCGATAAACGCTTGCTCTAGTTGCTCCAGTGCTGGAACTAGAATTTGCGGAACGTACTGACCGCCGTATTCGCCAAAGTAGGCATTCAGTTTTGCCATCGTTATATTCCTTCTCGTATTTTTCGCTACGAATAGCTTTAAATTTTTTAGCTGATATCCAGCTTTAGTAGTTGCGAATAGCGGTGAATGCCGCGAGCAACTTCTGTGAATCTTTTTTGCCTGGTGCGCTTTCTACACCAGAGTTTAAATCTAATCCCAAGCAACCTAATGTCGCTGCTTGTTGAGCATTTTCTGGCGACAGTCCGCCCGCTAGCATAATTTGACTTGGGTCGCCGATCAGTGACCAGTCGAACACTTGACCAGTTCCGCCAGTTTGAGTGCCAACTTGCGCATCTAATAAATGGCGGTCAATGTTTTCTGCAAGTAGTTCTGGCTTGGCATCAGTCACGCCGTAAGCTTTCCAAATTTCTACCGCTGCTGGCAGTTTGGCTTTGAGTTGGTTTACGTAAGCTTGGTCTTCTTGACCGTGCAGTTGCACCGCTTTTAAACCCAAAGAGGTCACGACAGAAGCAACAAAATCGATATCGTGATTTTGGAAAACGCCTACGTAGTTCAGTGGAGCACCGCTCATGGTTAAGCGAGCACCTTCAAGGTCAACCGCACGCTTCGACTTCTCGACAAAAATCAGGCCACCAAATACCGCGCCGGCTTGATATGCTTTTGCTGCGTCATCTTGATGCGTTAAGCCACACACTTTGTTTTCGCCTAAGGTCACTTTACGTACAGCAAGTTCTAAGTTGTCTTCCGCCATCAGTGAACTACCAATCAAGAAGCCGTCTGCGTATTCCGCTAAATCACGAACTTGTTGATGTGTATAAATGCCAGATTCTGAGATTACTGTTGCGTTAGGAGCCAGTTCGCGAATGGTCGGTGCCAGTTCTTTAGTACGATTCAAATCAGTACTTAGGTCGCGAAGGTTACGGTTATTAATGCCGATAACGCGTGCGCCAAGCTTAACTGCACGATGAAGCTCTTCTTCGTTGCTGACTTCGGTCAAGATACCCATGTTCAGGCTGTGTGCTGCTTCCTCTAGCGCTTTGTACTCTTCGTCATTCAGGACAGAAAGCATCAGTAGCACGGCATCAGCACTGTAATGACGTGCTAGGTAAACTTGGTAGGTATCTACCATGAAGTCTTTGCACAGAACCGGTTGTTTGACTTGACCGCGCACTTGAGGAAGAAAGTCAAAGTTACCTTGGAAGTACTTCTCGTCTGTTAGGACTGAAATCGCATCTGCGTGGTTGTTGTAAACCGATGCGATGTAATCCAAGTCGAAATGATCACGAATCAAACCTTTAGAAGGAGATGCCTTCTTACATTCGGTGATGAATGCCGTCTTTTCGCCACTCAGAGCATCGTAGAAGCTGCGGTCCGATGGCAGCAAATCAGACTGAAATGTGCTTAGCGGTTGAGACACCTTACGGTCTGCTACCCACTGATATTTGTCGCGGACAATTTTCGCCAGTACTTCTGCCATTTCTGCTTCTTTCTTTGAAACGTGTTCAGACAGGTTGTCAGCTTGCTGAGTGTTGAAGTCAGTCATCTTCTTCAATTCCTTAAGCGTGTGCGGCAAGTTGTTGTACCAATTGGTACGCCTTGCCTGAATTCATTGCTTCAATCGCTTGTTGCGTGTTGGCTTTTAAATCTTCGTGGCCGAATAGGCGCATTAGCAGAGCAACGTTCACCGCCACTGCGCCCAATTGCGCGTCTGTACCTTTACCCGTCAGAATGTTGGTAATGATCGCTTTGTTTTCTTCAGGATCGCCACCTTTGATCGCTTCTAGCGGGTGCGCTTCTAGACCGAAGTCTGCAGGCGTTAGTTTGTATTCTGTGATCTTACCGTCTTTGATCTCGGCAACGGTTGTTTCACCGTGAATTGCTACTTCGTCCAAGCCACTGCCGTGTACTACAGCGGCGCGCTTCATACCCATTTGTAGCATGGTTTCTGCGATAGGACGAACCAGTTCTTCACTGTAAACGCCCATCAATTCGATGTTAGGACGAGCAGGGTTAATCAGTGGGCCAAGAATGTTAAAGATAGTGCGTGTTTTCATGGTTTGACGCACTGGCATCGCATGTCGCACACCACCGTGGTACTGAGGTGCAAATAGGAAAGCAACACCGATCTCGTCTACCGCTTTGCGCGTATCTTCTGCGCTCATAGCTAGGTTGATACCAAATGAATCAAGAAGGTCAGAAGAACCAGACTTGCTGGAAACGCTGCGGTTACCGTGTTTCGCTACTTTTAGACCACATGCTGCAGCAACAAACGCCGCAGTGGTTGAAATGTTGATGGTGTTGTGACCGTCGCCGCCAGTACCTACGATATCTGCGAAATCGTAATCTGGGCGAGGGAATGGGTTTGCGTTTGCCAGTAGTGCTTTTGCCGCGCCTGCAATTTCATCTGGTGTTTCGCCTTTGATTTTTAGTGCAGTCAGTGCTGATGCCATCAAAATTGGGTTTAGTTCACCACGGATAATGATGTCGAATAGCTGTTGGCTCTCTTCCTGAGTAAGCGATTCTTGCTCGTACAGTTTGGTAATAATAGGGTTGATGATTGCTTCCATATTTCCTCTCCTAAATTTCTTATGTGCCAAGTGCTTTTTAAGCAGTGAGTGGGTTCGCTGAAGTTTGTTCTTCAAGTGCCCATTCGATGGCATTGGCCAACAGTGTTGCTCCGTAGGTCGTCATAATAGATTCCGGGTGGAACTGGAACCCGCAAACTTTATCTTCTTCATGTACAACAGACATTACCAAGTTATCCACTTCTGCTGTGATGGTTAGGCTCTCAGGAACCTTGGTCGCAACCAGCGAGTGGTAACGTGCAATTGCAAGTGGTGATGGTAGGTTTTGGTAAATCGCATGGTTTTGGTGCTCCATCATAGAGACCTTACCGTGAATGATTTCGCCCGCGCCAGCAACAGTACCGCCGTACGCCTCAACAATCGCTTGGTGACCAAGACAAATGCCGATCATCGGCACTTTGCCTTTCATACGTTGGATAAGCTCTGGCATTGAGCCTGCCTCTGAAGGTGCACCAGGACCTGGTGATAGCAGAACCACTGGGTTTTCAAGCTCATTTACCGCTTGTTCAATGGTTTGTGCTGGTATGTTGTTTCGGTAAATCTTGACTGAGTGACCTAGCGAGCGGAATTGATCCACAAGGTTGTAGGTGAACGAGTCAAAGTTGTCGATAAAAATGATATTAGCCATCTCTGAACCCTATTCCTTATTGTGACTTATGCGCTGCTTGGATAGCAGAGATTACCGCTTGTGCTTTGCCGCGCGTTTCGTCTGCTTCCGCTTGTGGATCAGAGTCGAACACCACGCCTGCACCAGCTTGAACTTGAGCAATGCCGTTCTCAACGTACGCTGAGCGGATTACGATACAAGTATCTAATGTACCTTCGCCAGTAAGGTAACCCACAGCACCGCCGTAGCTACCGCGTCGTGCGCCTTCTACATCGCGAATCAACTGCATGGCACGAATCTTAGGTGCGCCGGTGAGCGTACCCATGTTCATACAAGCTTGGTATGCGTGCAGCGCGTCTAGGTCTTCACGTAGTTGACCAACCACACGAGAGACCAAGTGCATTACGTGGCTGTAGCGGTCGACTTTTAGAAGGTCTGCTACGTGGCGAGTGCCAGCTTGAGCAATACGAGCGACGTCGTTACGTGCTAAGTCAACCAACATCATGTGCTCTGCGTTTTCTTTCATGTCGGTACGCAGTTCAAGTTCGATGCGGCTATCTAGGTCGAAATCAATCTCGCCGTTAGGGCGCTTACCGCGGCGACGAGTGCCTGCGATTGGGTAGATTTCAATTTGGTTAGTGTCGGTTTCGTACTTAAGCGCGCTTTCTGGTGATGCGCCAAACAGAGTGAACAGCTCATCTTGCATGTAGAACATGTAAGGGCTTGGGTTACTTTGTTTCAGTTCTTTGTAAGCCGCGAGTGGAGAAGGGCAAGGTAGAGTGAATCGGCGAGATGGTACAACTTGGAATACATCGCCTTTCACTACGAACTCTTTTAAGTCGCGAACAGTTTGGCAAAAGTCTGCATCAGATACGCTAGGTTCTACCGTTACGTCAGCGATTTGTTTTGCGCTTGGCAGTAGTTTTGGCGCTGCACACTGAGCGCTGATTTCTGCAATACGAGTTTCTAACGCTGATTTCTCTGAACCATCAACAAACAACGTCGCTTGAAGCTGGCAAGATTCCGTTTGATGGTCGACAACAAGCAATGTCTCCGCGACGTAGAAAACGTAATCTGGACACTGATTTGTTGCTTCTGCATTACCAAGCGGCTCGAAGTTTGCGACTAAGTCGTAGGCAAACAGACCACCAAGGAAAATTGCGTGTTTGTCTTGCTGTGAAATATCAAAACTATGTTGAACCAAACGTAGCGCATCGAAAGAAGAGGCTTCACGTAGGCGAGAATCTTCATCTAACGTGTCACATGGTTGGTCAAATTCTAAAGTTAGCGTTTCGCCATCGAACTTACTCTCAACGTCACCACGGATGTTCTGGTTTAGGTGAGACAGTAGGTTTTTACCGTTGTTGGTCAAGGCGTGCATGCTAACGGTATGGCCGAAGCAAACAATGCGAACCGCTGAATCTACGATCAGCAGGGATTTTAAATTTTGCTTTGAATCGATCTCAGCAGATTCCAGCAATAGGCTGTCAGTTTTGTTCTCACATAGTGTGTGGAACAAGCGAGTCGGGTCTTGAGTATAAGGGACGGAAGCCGTTAGCGCTTCAAGCTGTCCAAGTTTCTTAATTTCAATGGCCTTGTTCACAAGACCTCCTTGTAGCTGTTTAAATCTTCCTGCCGTACATAGTCGCATAAAGCAAACGTTCTCCCAATCTAGAGTTGGCTATATTCGATTAATGTTTAGGCAGTTGAATGTGAAATGAGCAACAAAACAAAAAAGCCCGCTTAAGTAGCGGGCTTTACAACGTTTGGTTCTATAAACTAGAAGTATACGTTTGCCCACCAAGAACTAGTCCAAGTGCGCCACCAAGCAAGATCTGATGAGTTTGCCTTATTAAGACAAACCGCAACTTTCGCTTTTTGGTTTTGGTTAAATTCTTGTAACATGGTGAACCTTAAATTACGTACTTTGTATTTGTGTACTAGTTAACTAGTGCGAGAGTAAAAAGTCAACCCCAAAACGGCATTAAAACGATAAAAATATGAGAATTGATTTACATAGTCACACCACTGCATCGGACGGTCGGTTAGAACCTAAAGATTTAGTGGAAAGGGCGCTGAGTTTTGATATCGAGGTTTTGGCGATCACTGATCATGATACGGTTGACGGTTTGGCGTTAGCTAAGCAATACGTTCAAGATAATAATTTGCCGATAAAAATCATCAATGGCATTGAGATATCGACCGTCTGGCAAAACAAAGATATTCATATTGTCGGCCTGAATATCGATCCGGAAAATGAACAATTATCTGCCCTCATAGAACAACAGAAGCAGCATCGCATAACACGATCTGAGTTAATTGCAGAGCGACTACAAAAAGCAACTCGAGTAGGTGTGCTTGAAGAGGTAAGGCAAATCGCCGGTGATGCTCCAGTGACAAGAGCGCATTTCGCGAAATGGTTGGTAGATAATGGTTACGCAAAAACCATGCAAATGGTGTTTAAAAAATACCTAACGCGTAATAACCCAGGTTATGTACCACCGAATTGGTGTTCGATGAAGGATGCGGTTGATGCTATCCATGCGGCTGGTGGAATGGCGGTATTAGCGCATCCTGGTAGATATAAGTTGACAGCGAAGTGGATTAAGCGTCTTCTAGCAGCGTTTGTCGAAGCGGGTGGTGATGCGATGGAAGTTGCACAGCCACAGCAAGCGCAACAAGAAAGGCGCAACTTGGCTGATTATGCTATACAATACAAACTATTAGCCTCTCAAGGCAGTGATTTTCACTACCCATCACCGTGGATGGAGCTAGGAAGGAACCTATGGTTGCCTGCTGGCGTCGAACCAGTTTGGAAAGATTGGGGAATAGATCCTTCGTTGAATAATACTCAGTAATACGAAGTCGAGAACCCATAAAAATATAGAGCCGAGAGGCTCGATAATGAGGAATTACAATGAGCCAGTTTTTTTACGTTCACCCAGAAAACCCACAGGCTCGCTTGATTAATCAAGCAGTAGCAATCATTCGTAACGGCGGCGTTGTGGTTTACCCTACTGATTCAGGGTACGCACTTGGCTGTCAGTTGGAGAACAAACAGGCACTGGAACGAATCTGTCAGATTCGTCGTCTGGATGATAAGCATAACTTTACTTTACTGTGTCGTGATTTGTCGGAGCTTTCTCTCTATGCGCGAGTGGATAACTCTGCATTCCGACTGCTGAAAAATAACACACCAGGTCCTTACACCTTCATCTTCAAAGGCACAAAAGAGGTGCCGCGTCGTTTGATGAATGCAAAACGTAAGACCATCGGTATCCGTGTTCCAGACAATCAAATTGCCTTGGACTTGTTGGAAGCATTAGGTGAGCCGATGATGTCTACGTCGTTGATTCTACCTGGCAGTGACGTAACAGAATCTGATCCAGAGGATATTCGCGATAAACTAGAACATGCGGTTGATGTGATTCTTAATGGCGGTTACCTAGGTGAACAACCTACGACTGTAATTGACTTTAGCGAAGGTGAACCTGTTGTGGTTCGTTTGGGATCTGGTGACCCTGCACCATTCGAATAGTAGACGCACACCACCGTCAAACAAAATAGGAGGCATCGCGCCTCCTATTTTTGTTATCATATCGAATATCTCATTGAACTTAACTGATTGAGGTTAAGCGAAATCGAAAATGTCGATACCATTTTGTTCTGCATAGTTGATGTATGCAGAGCTCACACCGTTTAGTGTCACTTCAACATTGTATTCATCACTTGAGAATACTGCCCAGCCACATTCATTGTAAGATAAAGTCAGATCATCCGCTGAATCCAAGAACGTATCTCGAATGCCATCGTTATCAGTGTCTCGGCCCATATCAAAGACAAGTTTGTCATGGAAAATATTAAAATCGACAATGTCGGCTTTAACATCAATATCGTTGGAAGATACTGGCTGATCAGGTACACCAATAGCCAGGCGGTTTGTAAGCACGAAGGTGTCGTCTCCACAGCCACCGCTCAGTACTGATTCACCATCACCAACAACGAGCGTGTCGTTACCCCAGCCACCACTCAAGTAGTTGTTGCCTGAATAATCAAAAATTGTGTCGTCGCCACAGCCACCAAAGAGTTTGTCGTTTCCTAATCCGCCGGATAGGAAATCGTTTCCAAAGCCGCCAGAAACAAAGTCGTTACCTCGGCCACCAAGCAAGGTATCATCTCCCCAGCCACCGAAGACAATATCATTACCTCCGTATCCTACAAACTTATCATCACCACAGAAGCCGAAGAAAATATCGGTTGTTTCAGAGCCTTTTGTGCCTGTCATATCGTCATCTTGAGATGTCCCAAAAATCCAATTTAGGTCGAGATTTAGCATAGACATTGTTCTATTCCTTTTTGTCTGATTTATGCCAATCGCCGAGAGTGCAGAGCGAACCTAGTGAGTCAGAGTACACGATAGCATTAGTGTTATTTTTGATGTGAACTAATGACTTAAAGACAATTTTTGTCTTGTTACCCACGACCTTGTTTTGCTATGAGCGCTCATTGTCTGCGGTGATTGGTATTACTTAGCAGCAAACAGGGACGGCTTATTCTTCGTTGCTTTCTAGCAATACGAACAGTAAACACACCCCAAGTGGTTATTGTTGTAACCCTGACAATTTTATCAGGTACCGCGTGGTTAAAGTGGTTCAGGAAGACCGATATTAGTGGGATTCTCGTTGAGCAATGCCTGCTTTAAGTAGTAAAAAAGTTGCAGAATAGGACAAATATTTCGGTCATTTTTGAAGTGAATTTTGGCGTGGAGAATGGCGCCGATTTAGCTTACATTAACTAAGAAAGTTACGTATAATGTCCGACCGAAAAATCCCACTGAAATGGGTAAATAGCAAAATGCAGACCAATCCTGGTCTAGACGTCTGTGAAGACGACACATAGGTAGATAAATGAGCGAAAAGTTACAAAAAGTATTAGCACGTGCTGGTCACGGTTCTCGTCGTGAGATTGAATCGTTAATTAAATCTGGTCGCGTTAGCGTGAACGGTGTAGTCGCTAAGCTTGGTGAAAGACTTGAAGACGAGAGCAGCGTAGTTCGTATCGATGGTCACATTGTCTCTGCAAAGATTCAAGAAGAAGTGATTTGTCGTGTACTTGCGTACTACAAACCTGAGGGTGAACTGTGTACTCGTCACGATCCAGAAGGTCGTCGTACTGTTTTTGATCGTCTGCCAAAAATTCGTGGCTCTCGTTGGATTTCAGTTGGTCGTCTGGATGCGAACACTTCTGGTCTTCTACTTTTCACAACGGATGGTGAACTGGCGAACCGCTTAATGCACCCAAGCCGCCAAGTTGAACGTGAATACCTAGTACGTGTGTTCGGTGAAGTAACTGAACAGAAAGTTCGTAATCTAGTAAAAGGTGTTGAACTGGAAGACGGTTTAGCTCGCTTTGAAGATGTTGTTTACGCGGGTGGTGAAGGCATGAACCACACGTTTTACGTTGTTATCAACGAAGGTCGTAACCGCGAAGTTCGTCGACTATGGGAATCGCAAGAGTGTACCGTTAGCCGTCTGAAACGTGTTCGTTACGGCGACATCTTCTTAGACAAGAAACTGCCTCGTGGCGGTTGGATGGAGCTTGACCTGAAAGAAGTAAACTACTTGCGTGAGCTTGTAGAGCTTCGTCCAGAGAAAGAAACCATGCTTGATCTGAACAAAGACAATACGTCACGCAAACGAGAGCGTGCACGCAGCCAAAAAATTCGTCGCGCAGTTAAGCGCCATGAAGAGCGTGTTAACACGCCAAAAGGTCGCAGCAACAACCCTTCTCGTCGTAAGCCGAAGAAGACTGCTGGTGACCAAGGCGCACGCAACAAGCATCGTTAATCGATAGCAAAACATCAGAAAGGCTTGCCAATTCGGCAAGCCTTTTTCTTATCTGTTACATAACAAAAGGATCTAAAGCCTATATAGAGCAGGGTGCTTTGTATAAACATATATCTCAGCTAGACGAAAACAACAGATAAAAAAAATACCAGCACTAGGCTGGTATCTTTGTTCATGATGAAGAAACGTTAATCGCGTTTCCAAAGCATATGGCAGAACTTATGTTCAGGGTCTCGGCTGATTAGCATACGAGCAAATACGTCATCAAGAACGTCATTTTCCTCATTTACTAGGCCGATACGAACCTCTGCATATACTTCTTTGTCGATCTCGAAGCCAACATGTTCAACCCAGTCATCACCGGTTTCAACAAGTTCTGCGGCACCACGATCTTCAAATTGCGCAGTAAACAGAATCACGTCAGCTGGCTCTAGGTTATCTGGAGCCATCTCAAGGAAAATGTCGTACGCTGCGTCGATGACGTCGTCGTAAGAAATCAAATCAGACATGCTTATGCTCGGCTCATGTATTTACGTTCAGCTGTGTTAATGATAACACGGTCACCAGTTGCAATGTACTCAGGAACCTGGATGACAAGACCTGAAGCGAAGCGTGCTGGTTTAGTACGAGCAGATGCAGAAGCACCTTTGATTGAAGGGTCAGTTTCTTCAATCACTAGCTCAACAGAAGATGGTAGTTCAATACCCACTGCAGCACCGTTAACAAGGATAATGTGGATACCTTGTGTATCTTCGTTGATGAACAGCATGTCGTCTTCAACTTCATTGTGCTTGAATGTGTATTGTGAGTAGTCTTCGTTATCCATGAAGATGTGCTCATCGCCGTCAGCGTATGAGTACACAACTGCACGTTTGTTCATTTCTACCGTTTCAACAACGTCATCAGACTTGTAACGCTCATCTACACGTGCGCCCGTGTTTAGATCTGTACAACGCATTTTGTAGATTTTAGCGCCGCCACGACCGCCAGGAGTCGTTACTTCGATGTCTTTAACTAGAAGAGTTTTACCATTAGACTCGATTGCGAAGCCTTTTTTGATTTCACTTGCCTTTGGCATTGTATATTCCTATTCATACTTATTAAGCAAAACTCGGTGATTATAGCGCTAAGTTAGCCGCCTAGCATTAAAATTCATTGCAGAAATTTGTTGTTACTCCCATGACTAAACACCTGAATGGACTTGATTCGGTGAGTTGGCTAAGAGAACATATAGCCCAACTTCTTGAACCATCTGAGAACACGTTTTAAGTCATGTCTCTGCCTGTTATCGATCCTAAACAACCATTTCAACCAGAGTTTGCGCCTTTAATTAGGGAAGTCACCGCTTGTCTCAAAGGTGGACTGGGGCAAAACTTACACAGCGTTTATGTATACGGTAGTGTTGCTCGCAAAACAGCGATCGTTGAGAGGTCGAACTTAGACCTGGTTGTCGTTACTCAATCATCCTTTGAGCACAATCGCGCGACTTTGCTCAACACAATTAAGTGGCGTGCGCAGCAGAGTTACCCTCACGTTAATGGTGTATCGGTCCGTACAGCCTTAGTGAGCGAAGTGGCTAATTTAGATAGTATTTTTACTTGGGGCTTTATGCTTAAGCATTGCTGTGTCTGTGTTTATGGTGATGATCTAGCAGACTGCTTCGGTGATTACGTCCCAAGTTGGGAAATTGCTAAGCACTGGAATATGGATGTGGAAGATTGGATTACGGTGTATCGCAAAAAAATCGTACAAGCGAAGACGATAGAAGAGCAGGTGGCCGCCCAGCGAGTGATTGCTAAAAAGTTACTAAGAGCGTCATACTCTTTGGTGATGTATCGAGATAAACGTTGGTTTGATGACCCTATACAATGTGGCAAGGTATTCTTAACTTATCATCCTGAAAAGCAGCTTGAGATCGAGCGGCTAGAAATTTTACTTTCTGGCCGGGGTATTCCCAAGCGTTCTGTTATCGGGCTAATTGATGCGTTTGGTGATTGGTTAGTCAAACAGTACCAGAAAACAGAGTTTCGTATCGGCTAAAACAACCCCATTTGTGGCGCTGAAAGCCTGTCAAAGTCCGTCCCAATGAAAGGGAGAATCGCATCCGCAACGGGTTTGAGTTGTTTATCAATGTAATGTTGATAATCAATAGGGCTATTGAGGTACTCATAAGGTTCAGGACCGCTCACGGTAATAATGTATTCAATTCGCCCTTTGTTTTGATACTGTAATGGGCGGCCAAGCTTGGCATTTATCTCATCCGCTAAACGAGCTGCACGCACTTGTGGCGGGACGTTCTTCTGATACTCATGCAGTTTTCTGCGCAGTCGCTTTTGATACACCAACTGTTCATCAAATTCACCGTTGTTAGTTTTCTCAACCATCTCTCGGACATAGTCGCTTGGATCTTCACCATGGAAAATCATGCTATAGAGTGTATTTTGAAATTTCTGTGCTAACGAGGTCCAGTCAGTACGGGCACTTTCTAACCCTTTAAATACAATCCGTTCTTGCTCTCCTTCACCGATTAAACCCGCATAGCGCTTTTTCGAGCCAGTTTCTGCGCCACGAATCGTTGGCATAAGGAATCTGCGATAATGGGTTTCATACTCGATTTCCAACATAGATGTTAGGTTGTACTCAGAACGCAGGTGTTCTTGCCACCAAGAGTTGATGTAATCAACTAATTGATTTCCAACAGCGTCAGCTTCTACTTGACTGTATGGTCGATTCAACGACACGAATGTGGAATCCGTATCGCCGTAAATCACTTGATATCCTTGCTCTTCAATCAGCACCTTAGTTTGCTTCATGATTTCATGTCCGCGCATGGTAATACTAGAAGCTAACCGAGTATCAAAGAAACGACATCCCGATGAGCCCAGTACGCCATAAAAGGAGTTCATGATGATTTTGATTGCCTGAGAAAAAGCTTTTTCATTGTTCTTCTTTGCAACATCACGTGCTGCCCAAAGCTTTTCAATCATTTCTGGTAAAAAGTGTTTCGTACGATGGAACTGCCCACCGCGAAAGCCAGGTACAGCCTGATTTTCTTCTTTTCCAATATCGAGCAATAACCCCTCAACTAAACCCATAGGATCAATCAAGAAAGAGCGAATAATCGATGGATATAGACTCTTAAAATCCAATACTAAAACAGAATCATATAGGTTAGGGATGGAGTCCATCACGTAACCGCCTGGGCTCGCAATCCAACTTTCAGGGTGTAGGTTTGGGGCAACGTAGCCTGCTCGGTGTATCTGAGGCATGTATAGGTTTGTGAATGCTGCAACCGAACCGCCGACACGATCCAGTTCGACACCAGTGAGACGAGAGCGCTCTATTGCAAAGTCAAGCAGGTGAGTGTGATTGAAAATCTTATTCACTAACACGCAGTCTTGTAAATTATATTTAGCCAGCGATGGTTTGTCGGAGCGGTACATACGATTGATCTCATCCATGCGGTCATGAACGTTGTGGATTTCTTTCCCTTCCCCTAAGAGTTCTTGAGATACAGACTCTAATGACCAAGACCGAAAGTGATAAGTCGCCGTTTTTAACGTATCGATACCGTCCATTACAACTCGCCCTGGAATGGAAATAAACCCTTGTTGGCTTTGAGATGAACTTCTGAAAAAGCTGGCTTGGTCTGCTCTACCAAGCATTAGCTTCATGTTGTGCCATTCTGCTCGTTTGTGTAGCAGACGAAAGTCAAAATCAATGACATTCCAACCGACAATGACATCGGGGTCGAATTTTTTAAACCAATCGATGAGTGCTTCTAGAAGCGCCTTTTCATCCTGGACCCATTGTATCGGTGTCTCCGAAGGTTCTGGTTCTCCGATCATGATAACGCGGGAATCCATGACGCTGTCTAATCCGATTGAGTAAAGAATGCCTTTCTCAGAGCATTCTAGATCTAACGAGACAACGTTTAACTTCGGCTCATATTGCCCCGCACGGCATTTTGCGCTCTGGACGCGTTGGTAGCCATTGGTGCGAGTCACATTGCCTGTAAACTCGATACTGCCTTTGATAAAACGCTCCATTAGGTAGCGATCGGCGAGGCGAATATCACTTTCATACGTAGTGATATCTTTTTGAGCGAATGTGTCTTTGAGTGCGAGAGCGTCTCTGGTTACATTGGTATAGCAGGCAGCAAGAGGCGTATGTTCAAACGTTTTGAGATCCAAAAGGCGGATGTCGACGAATATGTTTTTTTCTCGTGCGAGTGTCTTTGCTTGCTCTGAGTGTTTCTGAGCGATGAAAAATACTGGCTTCTCACCATTAATAAGTAACTGAGTAGGACCTGCTTCTGTCGAAAGCCACAGCTCGATTTGAGTTTGACCTTTGATGTCTCGTGCCTGTCGAGTTAGCAGGAAGCCTTGTTGAATATTCAAATGTGAGAAACCTTAGAAAACTTGAAGAACGTTAGTTTAACACTAAGAACTGTGAAAATAACCAGTAAAGAAAGCGTCTCAAATTTTTGCTGGAATTAGTGATTACAAGTTAGTCTTTGGTGCAAGAGGGACAGTGTCATTTTAAGTTATAGCGTGTTTCTCTGGGCAATATGAAACCTAGTTACTTGATTTATTGTACTTAATGTTGTTAATTGTCTTTTCTTAGATTTCGGTTCTGCTCATCACGCTCTAAAATAATAGAGTGGTTTATGAATAAGTTCTTGCTAAAGTTTGCGTTTCAGCACATATTCATAGAAAGCAATTTTTTGTCGATTACGTTAGTATATAGGCAGTCATACTGATATCCACATTTAACAAATAATGGTTATGTGGGTGCAGAACCAATACAAAGTGTGGAGATACAAGTTTGATAAATGTTTTCCTTGTAGATGATCACGAGCTGGTTCGCACAGGGATACGACGTATTATTGAAGACGTCCGTGGAATGAACGTAGCAGGAGAAGCTGACAGCGGTGAAGATGCAGTAAAATGGTGTCGCAGTAATCATGCTGACGTCGTTTTAATGGACATGAACATGCCAGGAATTGGCGGCTTGGAAGCCACTAAAAAAATTCTTCGCGTGAATCCTGATGTGAAAATCATCGTACTTACCGTTCATACAGAAAACCCGTTTCCAACCAAGGTGATGCAGGCAGGTGCGTCTGGTTATTTAACCAAAGGTGCTGGCCCTGACGAAATGGTGAATGCGATTCGTGTAGTTAATAGTGGGCAGCGTTACATCTCGCCAGAGATTGCGCAGCAGATGGCATTGAGTCAATTTTCTCCAGCCTCTGAGAACCCTTTTAAAGACTTATCCGAGCGTGAATTGCAGATCATGCTTATGATCACCAAAGGCCAAAAGGTAACGGATATTTCTGAGCAACTTAATTTAAGTCCAAAGACAGTCAACAGCTATCGCTACCGACTCTTTAGTAAATTGGACATTAATGGTGACGTTGAGTTAACTCACTTAGCGATTCGCCACGGAATGCTGGACACCGAGACCCTTTAGCGTGAATCCTCCCTTCGATTCGGCTTCCTTTCTCAAAACAGTAACTCATCAGCCCGGCGTTTACAGAATGTACAACGCCGAAGCTGTTGTAATCTACGTAGGTAAAGCCAAAGACCTTAAAAAGCGCCTTTCAAGCTACTTTCGGAAAAAAGTAGACAGTGAGAAAACTCGCGCGCTTGTCAGTAATATCGCCAAAATAGACGTCACGGTGACTCACACTGAGACAGAAGCGCTGATCTTAGAGCATAACTACATCAAGCAGTATTTGCCGAAATACAATGTGTTGCTGCGAGATGATAAGTCTTACCCTTATATCTTTATTAGCGGTCATAAGCACCCACGGCTTTCTATCCACCGTGGCGCCAAGAAGCGCAAAGGTGAATATTTTGGCCCCTACCCAGATTCTGGTGCAGTAAGAGAAACATTGCATTTGCTGCAAAAGATATTTCCTGTGCGCCAGTGTGAAGACACTGTCTATTCCAACCGAACGCGCCCATGTTTGATGTACCAAATTGGTCGTTGTGCAGGACCATGCGTTAATACCATCATTTCTGATGAAGAATATGCAGAGTTGGTTGGCTTTGTGCGCATGTTTTTGCAAGGCAAAGATCAGCAAGTACTCAAACAACTGATCGAGAAAATGGAAGTTGCCAGTCAGCAATTGCGCTTTGAAGATGCCGCTAAATTTCGCGATCAAATCCAAGCGATTAGGCGTGTTCAAGAGCAGCAGTACGTCTCAGAAGACAGCATGGATGATATGGATGTACTCGGGTTTGCTCAGGAGAATGGTATCGCGTGTATCCATATCCTGATGATACGCCAAGGCAAAGTGCTTGGTAGCCGTAGCCATTTTCCGAAAATCCCACAAAATACAAGCCAGCAGGAAGTGTTCGATAGTTTTCTGACTCAATACTATTTGAGCCATAACGAAGCACGTACAATTCCTTCTCGTATTATTTTGAATCAAGAGTTGGCAGAAGATATTGCGCCAATACAGAAAGCGTTAAGTGAAGTGGCAGGCCGTAAGGTTCATTTTCATACGTCGCCAACTGGCTCTCGAGCAAGGTATCTCAAGCTTTCGAACACGAATGCACTAACGGCGATTACCACCAAAATCAATCACAAAATGACGATTAATCAACGTTTTCATGCGCTTCGCGAAACATTGAATTTGGAGTCTATAGCTCGAATGGAATGTTTTGATATCTCTCATACGATGGGGGAAAGCACGATTGCGTCATGTGTTGTGTTCAACAACGAAGGCCCCGTAAAGCAAGAGTATCGTCGCTACAACATTACTGGGATTACCGGTGGTGATGATTACGCAGCAATGGGACAAGCGTTGGAGCGCCGTTATTCGAAGCAATTGGACGTAGAGAAAATTCCCGACATCATCTTTATCGATGGCGGTAAAGGTCAGTTAAATCGTGCGCATGACATCATTTCGCAGTACTGGGGGGATTGGCCAAAGCGTCCTATCATGATTGGTATTGCAAAAGGCGTTACTCGCAAACCAGGTTTAGAAACGCTGATTACAGTCGATGGGGACGAGTTTCATTTACCAAGCGATGCTCCTGCGCTGCATCTTATTCAACATATTCGTGATGAAAGCCATAACCATGCTATAGCGGGGCACCGTGCTAAGCGAGGTAAAACCAGACGTACGAGTGCACTCGAAGGGATTGAGGGAATCGGCCCTAAACGACGTCAGGCGTTACTCAAGTACATGGGTGGGTTACAAGAACTTAAACGTGCAAGTGTCGAAGAAATCGCCAAAGTACCGGGAATAAGTCACTCTTTAGCAGAAATTATTTTCCAAGCATTGAAACAATAAGGAAAATCGCGCAACATTAAGCCGCAATGTGTAAGAGAATAATAAAATGCGTTTGAATATCCCGAACATTCTGTCTCTTCTTAGACTGTTCCTAATCCCTGTTTTTGTGGTTGTCTTTTATCTACCTTATTCATGGGCACCGTTTGCAGCAGCAATGGTGTTTTGGGTAGCGGGTTTTACCGACTGGCTTGACGGCATGTTGGCCCGTAAACTTGGCCAAACTTCTCGTTTTGGCGCGTTTATTGATCCTGTCGCTGATAAAGTGCTAGTGGCAACGGCATTGATTCTAATCACGGAACATTATCATTCAATTTGGGTGACCATTCCTGCGGTAACGATGATTGCGCGAGAAATCATTATCTCAGCATTGCGAGAATGGATGGCTGAAATCGGTAAGCGAGCGAGTGTTGCGGTATCTTGGGTTGGCAAAGTAAAAACTGTTTCGCAAATGTTCGCCTTATGGGTGTTGATATGGCGTTACGATGAATGGATGGTTTGGCTAGGCTTTGCGGCCTTGTATGTGGCAACTTTCTTGACATATTGGTCAATGATTCAATATTTGGCTGCTGCGAAAGACGATCTGTTGAATGAAGAGCACCATTAAATTCTGATGTTAGAAAGCAGGCTTAATAGCCTGCTTTTTTGTACTAAGACAATCTACAGCATTTTTTGGCTTCTCTCGCTTTTCAATGCTTGCTAACGGCCATGTTTGCAATTTGTATCTGGGGCTTTTGCTTCGATAGAGTTCTATTTGTGATCTAAGTCTTGTTTTTGTCCTTGGAGAGTCTTAGAGAGGCGAGTCTTCTGATTATTAATACTTCAATGCACGCAACGCACGGCCAGCAGTGTAAGGCGTAGCCAAAGTTTTATGATAAACAAGTGTATTTAAGCGATTTTTAGTATTAAAACTAAGCAATCCATCGTCTTTCGCACAAATTCTAGTCAAACGATTTAAAAAAATAAAAATAGTGTTGACTCGATCGCTCGAATCCGTAGAATGCATCCCGTACCCAAGAGAGCACGGCTCGAAAGGGTGGTGAAAAAGCTTATCTTTATTCACAAATGAGGCGCCTTGGCAGAGTGGCTATGCAGCGGATTGCAAATCCGTGGACCTCGGTTCGACTCCGGGAGGCGCCTCCATT
>NZ_JAWOTE010000015.1:0-117859 GCF_033338695.1 Vibrio sp. Vb1166
TAGCAGAGGTTAACTTTGAAGAAGTTATTGCTAACCCTTGTGGTTTTAAGCACGGTTTCGTTATTTGTTGGGGTGGCAAACATGACGCCCCAACAACTCTTTTCAGGTGATGAGAAAGCATTAGAGCTTTTCTTTACCAGCCGTATACCACGTTTATTTGCCATACTGCTTGCTGGTGCTGGCTTGAGTATTGCGGGACTTGTCATGCAGCAAATCAGCCAGAACCGATTTGCTGCACCTTCTACAACCGGTACGATCGAATGTGCCATGTTGGGCTACGTACTGAGCGTGGTTTTCTTTGGTAATGATAATCACCTTTGGCTCGTATTCGGCATCTCGGTATTTGGGACGCTAGCGTTTGTTTTCTTTATTCAGCGCATTCAATTTAAGAGCGTGGTTTTTGTGCCTCTTGTCGGGATTATTTTCGGCAATGTCATCCAATCCATGACTACGTTTATCGCTTACAAATATGATGCACTTCAAAGTCTGAATGCTTGGACAGTCGCAAACTTCGCCAACATCTTGCGTGGTGATTTTGAACTGCTGTACATCGCGGTACCAATGGTTATCCTCAGCTATCTTTTTGCCGCAAGGATCTCTGCCGTAGGTATCGGAAAAGATTTCGCGATTAACTTGGGTTTGAATTATCAGCAGGTTGTGACGATTGGCGTGCTATTGGTGTCCATCATGTCAGCAAGTGTCGTGATGATTGTTGGCCAGTTGCCATTCTTGGGGCTGATTGTACCGAATCTCGTGAGTCACTTTTATGGCGATAACCTCAAAAAGAACATTCCGCTTACGGCCATGTATGGGGCCATTTTAGTGTTGTGTTGCGATTTGGTGAGTCGTTTAATTATTTTCCCTCATGAAATGCCAATCTCTATCGTGATCAGCATATTGGGTGGCGTGGTATTCATTGCTATGTTGTTGCGAGGTAAGCAACATGCGTGATTCAACGAAGATCCTGATGCTAGGTGGCATTGCGATTCTTTTCGCGTGTCTGTTTATTGGTATTGGGCTAACGGCTGACAACTACCAATATTTTTTGTCTCGTAGAGTTCCTAAAGTATTGGCGATAGTGCTAGCGGGTGTGGCCATTGCTCAGTCTTCACTTGTATTTCAAACCATTACGCACAACCGAATTTTAACGCCAAGTATCATGGGTTTTGATGCGCTGTATGTGTTAACCCAAATTTTGATCGTGTTGATTTTTGGTGGGTTGAGTACCTTAGTTCTTAACTTGTACGTCAATTTCGCGATTGCAGTAATTGTAATGGTGTCGTTTTCGCTACTGCTGTTTGGGTTTTACTTTTCAAAAGGCAGCAAGAACTTGATTACGTTGCTATTGGTCGGCTTGATCTTTGGTCAGCTATTTTCCAATGCGGCGTCATTCTTTTCTTTGCTGATGGACCCAAACACATATGCAATTGTTCAGTCGAAACTGTACGCCAGTTTCAATAATGTCAAAGTGAACTTGGTTTACTTTAGTGCTCCGGCTTTGATGTTTGCATGTTGGTTGTTGTTTAGGATGCATCGCACTTTAGATGTGTTTTGGCTCGACCAAGACAATGCGAAAAGTTTGGGTGTTGATGTACCTAAAGTGACGAGAAATGTGTTTATTATCTCGGCGGTTTTGATTGCTATTTCTACGGCTTTGGTAGGGCCAATCATGTTCTTTGGTTTACTAGTGACCAACTTAAGCCGAGAAATGTTCCGAAGTTACCAACATAAAACGCTATTGGTCGGATGTTCGTTTCTATCCATCAGTTCATTACTTGCTGGGCAATGGATAATCGAAAACGTGTTCAGTTTTGAGACGACGTTGAGTGTCGTAATTAACTTTATCGGCGGTGCGTATTTCTTATACCTGCTGCTGAAAAACAAAGTTGTATAAATATGATAGTAATAGACAAATTAACGAAGGCTTTCGGTTCAAACAAAGTCGTAGACGAGGCCAATACTCAGTTTGAAAAGGGCAAGGTAACATCGATTATCGGTCCAAATGGCGCGGGAAAGAGCACGCTGTTATCTATGGCCTCGCGCTTAACGGAGCGAGATGGCGGTAGTGTTATCATTGATTGCAAGGAAATCGCGGAATGGGACACAAAAGAGCTAGCGAAAAAACTGGCAGTACTTCGCCAAGCTAACTCGATTACAATGCGGTTTACCGTAAAAGAGTTAGTCTCTTTTGGTCGTTTCCCATACTCTAAAGGAAATCTGACTAAAGAAGATCATGAGGTCATAGAAAAAGCGATCGACTACTTAGATTTGCAAGATATTCAAGACAAATACTTGGATGAATTAAGTGGTGGTCAGCGACAGCTTGCATTTATTGCTATGGTGATTGCACAAGATACAGATTATGTCTTTCTTGATGAACCTCTTAATAACTTAGATATCAAACACTCTCTTCAGATCATGAAAGTTGTGCAGCAGTTAGCCCATGACATGAATAAAGCTATGGTGGTCGTGATTCATGATATTAATTTCGCGGCGTGTTACTCAGATGTCATATTGGCGCTTAAGAAAGGTAAAGTTGTGGCGAGTGGTGCGGTTGAAGAGGTTATTCAAGCGTCTACGCTAGAGGACATCTACGAAACGCCATTTAACATCATAGAGTTAAACGGTAAGCGTATGTGTACTTATCATTAAGCGAGCTAGTTCGTTTTTAACGAGATCAATAGATAGGCGGGCTTACTTGGTGAGCTCGTCTATGATTGGGCATCGGCTCTCTGCATCTCCAGGACAAGAAGAAACCCAACCTTCAAGTTGCGTTTTGATCTCCATGAGGTGTGCAATTTTTTCTTCAACCTCTCTCAGTTTGTCCATGGTTCTTGCTTTTACTTCGCTACTTTTGCGGTTGGGGTTATGAGCAAGTTGTACGAACTCTTTGCATTCTTGCAACGAAAAGCCTGCGCTTTTTGCGCGTGATACCAAGTTAAGCTCTTGAATATGATTATCTGAATATTCGCGATAGCCAGAGTCGCTGCGCGCTGGTGGAGATATGATCCCTTTGTCTTCATATAATCGAATCGACTTAGATGAAAGCCCTGTGAGCTTCGCGACAGCACCAATATTCATGTTTAACCTCCATAACGTTTAAGGCGAGTATATACCGATGTTGTGGATAAGACACTCCTAAATAACAGTCAGTTACCTAGAGTCCCCTTACTCTTTAATCACTTCATGTGGTGGCACACCAAATGCCTTTTTGAAGGCATAAGTGAAGTTAGAAGGGTGGTGGTATCCGGCTTCATAGGCGGCTTCTGTTATCGTCACTAGGCCACGTTCCAAATGTTGCCTAGCAATCTCAAGACGTCGAAAACGAATGTAGCCGTTTATGGTCATATTAAGTGATTGTTTAAATCGGCGCTGCAGGTTTGAAACACTCATTGAGAATTGGCTCGCCAACTTTTCCAAGCGTAGTTCTTGATCAAGGTGAGTTTCAATATAGCTGACAATATCCTCAATCCGACCGTCAATGTGTCGTTCAATACTGCTGTTTTTAGCACTGAAATTCTTAGGAATTTGCTTGGTGGCTTGATGTAAAATTTGATAGATCAAGCTTTCGACCTCTAGCTTCTCTTGGAACTCTTGCGGTGTTTCTCTATTTGTTAACGTGTCAGCCAGCTCGCATAGCGTCTGGTTAAGCTCCAACTGTTGAAACGCCTGATGAGAGTTAAAAAAGGCTCGATGGCTACAATTTTGCTCAAGGCGGGCCTCTAGCCATTGGGGCTTAACCAATATGTTGATCTTATTAATGAGGTTATCTTTGAGCAGTGAACGACGAAAATTTGCAGGTTTGAGTAAGTTCACCACTACACCCTTAGGGCCGTCGCTCGCGTCTAAATCAAATTGCAAATCGTCGTAGCCAAACGAGAGTCTACCTTCTAAAAGAATAGTGACCAGCAGTGAGGCGTGTGCAGTAGAAACAATATTCGAATCAATAAGTTCTAGACAACGCCCGCCATGAACAAAAATTTGATCATTATACTGATATGATAGGAACTTACCTTCGGCCAGTTGAGTTTGACAAGGTTGGCCTTGCGTGACAATCCATTGTTTCTCTGTCGCCTCTAGTCTTTGGGTTAAAGCTATCTTGGCAATTTTAGTTCGTTTTGTTGTGACTTCCTGCATTTGACACTTCCTCATAACACTTGTGCGATTTCGCATAACCAAATCGCCTTTGTATTTATAAAACTCATGCTTATTATACCTGAGAATTATTATCATTAATATTTAGGAATGAAGTTATGGAAAGCCCTGCTTGTTCACCTATCAAGCTTTCAAGCCTTTGCCTTGCAGTGGGAATGGCGCTATCAACCCCTGTTTTAGCTCAAGATACTGAGTCACATTTTGAAGAGGTCGTTGTATGGGGAACGAAAGTTTCCAGCAACACTGAGTCGATGTTTGCGGACGACATGTCACTGAAGCAAGCGGATCATATGTCTGATTTACTGCGCGATATTCCCGGTGTGGATGTTGGTGGAACACACTCTGTGAATCAACGTATTACGATTCGTGGTTTGAGCGAAACCGATTTGGACATTCGTCTTGACGGTGCTTCTCAGCATGCGAGCATGTTCCATCATATTGGTAACTTGACGTTGAACCCTGACATTCTCAAATCTGCGGACATTCAGGTAGGTAATAACTCTGTGACTCAAAACGGGTTAGGCGGTTCGGTCTACTTTGAAACGAAAGACGCTCGTGACTTACTTCGTTACGATGAAAAGTTTGGTGCGCGTGTTTATGGCGGCTATGCATCCAACGACAACCAACAAGGTTCGTTGACACTGTACGGACTTTTGTCCGAAAACATTGATGCGATGGTCTATGGCCATTACGTTACGCGTGATGATTTTGAAGATGGTGATGGCAATAAAACCTATGGTGCTGCAGGTGATGTTTACAACATTCTGGCTAAGCTGGGGTATGAACTAAATGACATCCATCGTTTTGAGCTCTCTTATGACATGTACCGAGACAGTGGAGATTACAGTCCGCGTCCTGATATGTCTGGTAGTGCAAATAATAGCCTGTCGAGCAAGTTACTTATCCCTACGGATTATGACCGCGATACCGTTACCTTGAGTTACGAGTTGCGAGGCGAACAACACCAAGGAAACGTCACTCTTTATAATACCGAGACAGAAATTAAACGTGACGAAACGGTGATGGCCCCTCGTTGGCCCTCGAACCGTTTATCAAAGAACACCGCCAAAAACCAAAACTTTGGTTTGAATGGCAAATTCCAGTCAGATGTTATGTTAGGTGAGTTTGATAATCGAGTCACTTATGGCTTCGACTACATGGATAAAACGTCTTCGAGTTACTACGGTAGTCGTAAGTTTATGGACGAATCGGCGATTTCAACCGCACTGTTTGTAGAAGATCAGTTCTTCTTCTCTGATGCCTTCTTTATTACTGCAGGTATGCGCTTTGATGATTACAAACGCAAAGCTGAGACAGGAACCAGTAATTATGATGATGTAACTTGGGCTCTAGCAGCAGAATGGGCGGTGACGCAAGATTGGACGTTGTTTGCGAGTGCACGCTCTCTATTTAAAGGTCCAGAGCTAATGGAAACCTTTATTGCTTACCAAGACGTTGCATTTTTAGAGGATGGGTTAAAGCCAGAAACGGGATTGAACACGCAGGGTGGTGTTCGTTTTGATAAAACCTTTGATAAGCATTTCTTTGGGGCGAATATTACGGTATTCCAAACGGAAATTGATGATTACATTGCAGACCAGTACCAAAACGCGACTCAAACTTACCTGATTTACAACTTAGGTGATGTTGAGATTAAAGGCTTTGAGGCAAGTGCTTCTTATGGTTACGACAAGTTTAACAGCAAACTTTCTTACTCTAAGTCGGACACCAAAAACAAGAATACTGGTGGTCCTGTTGCTGGGGGCAATGGGCGTAGCATTGATATGGGTGATAGCATTGCTCTAACTTTGGATTACCAGTCAGACGCTTTAGAAACGATCTTCGGGTGGAACTCAATGTTTGTTCTAGAGGAAGACAACGTCTTTGATGGTCAGCCAAAGAAAGCAAGTTATGATGTGCATAATCTATACGCTCAATGGGTGCCGTCTGATATTGATGGACTGTCGGTGACCTTTGGTATTGATAATGTATTTGACGAGTTGTACAGCTCTCATGCGTCTCGTTCGGGTACTGCACGTGGCTTCACGCTTGATGACTACGAGCCGGGTCGCAACTTCAAGCTCTCTGCAGCTTATCAATTCTAACAAGGTTCTTCATAGGACGTTTCAAAGTAACGAGTAAGTTCATGATTAAAGAAAGCACCCGAATAGATAGTGAACACGCTGACAAATACTTAGTGACGCTTTGTCGGCATTTTGGACGAAAGGTTCCTGCTACTTGGAATGAAAATAGCGGTTTGGTGACATTTCCGACGGGAAAAGCGGAGTTTAACCTTTGTGCATCTAGCCTAACTATAACCTGTGAGGCGGATTCAGAAGAGAAACTGAATACGGTTAAGGCGATCATTTCATCGCATGTGGACATGTTTTCTCGTCGAGAAACATTAGCACTTAGCTGGGTTCGTTAGCGCTCGTTTAGGGATGCTGTGATAGAAATGGAATATTAAAAGCAAAAGCCCGCAATCTTATGATTTGCGGGCTTTTATTGTTTGAATGCTATTGCGCTTTCTCAGGCTCTAGGCTTTTTTTTTCCTGCTGCATTTTTGCTAGGAAGTAGATGTTAACGCAAGCAATAAAACCGTTAGTTAATACTACAGGCCAAGAATCAATCATTAGTCCGTAAGCGGTAAATAGCGCACAACCAATAAAGTTAAGGATACGAAGCTTAACAATATCTTTCATAGTTAGCGAAATAGCGACCATGATTGAAGCTGCATAACCTAAAATCTCAACCATATTCATGTCCATTTTTTGACCCTCTTAAAATCTGCCGAATTTTGTCGGTACCAATTCTTCTCATCTTGAGATTAATGAGGAAGCTCCATGCCTCGAATGGTCTTTTTTTGTTGTATGGACGCACTATATCAATGAAAAAACCGTGATAAAAGCTTCAAATCAAGGTTAAGAGAAGGTTAGCGATTACGCAAACGTTTAGGACTGGAATTACTGATAATTTTACTTATTGTGTTGATTGATAATAACGATGACATTAATAGCTCAAACACCATTGAAAGTAAGGGAATATTCACATATGATTGAAAATGATAATTATTTTCAAGTACTGTATTTATGTATTTTATTATTAGCTTGCTCGTGTTTTTTTTGCTGTATATCAGAACAAAACCGAACTCGTGGTGTGCGGGAATTCATATCGTAAGCCACTTTTTTATCGTTGCATTTTGTCCTGCAATTTATGTTGTTCAATATTTAATCGTTACGTTTTTTTCGTCACCGATATTGATTAAGCTGTCATCACGCTCCGGTGTATACAACATTCTCATTGCTTTTCTTCCATTATTGATCGCAACCGGCAGTCTGGCGTTTAGCTGAATGATTTCATCTCTCTTCTTTTCTTAAAACAACTACACTTAATCAGAATAAGGTATCAATTTCATATAATTATTCGATATCTACGCGTCAGCACATGTGTCACATTTCTGTGACTACGAGTAAGTTTTACTTATGTTGCTCGGTAGTAGGGTATTTATCGATTGTTTAATGATTCAATACTTAGTTTAATCGTATAAAGGTGTGCAGTATGCCGCACTAAATTAATAAGAAATTATCTAAAAAGGTTAATGGGAAACGTAAGCCATTAGCGGAGGTCAGATGAGTACGCACACGGTACCGCAGAGCGCGATTGTAAATGCTGTCAAAGGTGAAGTTTTGGTTTTGGGCCTGGATGGAAACGTTAAGGTCATAAAAGCGGGGGATGAGTTAAGACCTGGCGAGATTATTATCACAGAAAATAACGCTTCTCTCGACGTACAGATAAATAATGAGCTTTATCTGGTCGATGCAAATTGTGTTGCTTGTCTTCCTGTGCCTTCTTCTGAACCGTTAGAACCAGTATTGGTACAATCTCCAGTTAATGGCTTGGTGACTTTTGACCCAACGGTTATTGGAAGTGCTGACTTCGACGCCAACGATATTGCCGCTATCCAGCAAGCTATTTTAGACGGAGCTGACCCTACCGCTATCTTAGAAGCAACAGCTGCTGGCGCAGGTGCTGAAGGCTCGGCTAATGCTGGCTACGTGACGGTTGAATATAATAACCCGGAAGTACTCGCTTCTACTTTTTTTGAAACGTCTGCGACTCGCAGCGGAGAAGATGATCGCGACGAAGATGACGGTTTGAATGTCACGATCTTTGCTGATGGTGGGCAGTCACTGCAATCTAACGTAACAGAAGGCTCAATTTCTCTATCTAGCTACCCGCAAACCATTTCTTCTAGTGTGCTGGTTGAAGCAGGGGATCTCGCACTTGATACTGCTTCATTTGTACCTGAAACGTCCTCATTAGAGTCTTTGTTAACCGAGTTAAATAGTGACATTACCTCTGGTGGTCAGCCAGTGGCGTTCGTTTACGACGAAGCGCAAAATGCCATTATCGGCACTCAAGGTGGTAACGAAGTGCTTCGTATCGAGATCGAAGCGACATCTTTAGGCCGTGATTTAGAGTTAGAGGTCGTTACCACGATTAGCCAGGGTATTGACCATGTGGCGTCCATCGCTGATGGCCAAGTATCTATCGTCGGTGATCAAATCAATATCGCTTTTGACATTACAGGCGCAGATATTGGTGGTAATAGCATTCAAGCGCCTATCGATTTTACGACAACCGTTATTGATGGCGATGATCCTGCGCCGCAAAACGTTACTTTTGAAAACGTTGAATCTTCTTCTACACCAATCACTGGCACCTTTGTTGATATTGGTAGTGATCAATTGGCAACAGTCACGTTTAACCAAGAAGGACTTAGTCAATTCGATGGCCTATTGAGTGATAATCAGGCGACAGAAGCGGTACTCTCTGAAGACGGCAGTACTATCACCTTGTCCATTGCTGGCTCGAATGAAACCGTCTTAACCATCAGTCTGAACACCGATGGTACCTACCAATTTGAGCAATTTAAGCCGTTAGAACAAACAAACGGTGAAGATACGATTGAGCTCTCTTTGCCAACCACAATCGTCGATTTCGACCAAGATACGGCAAGCAACACCTTTACGATGACCATCCTCGATGGCGATAATCCAGTGATTGAGAACGTGACGGGCTTGTCTTTAGACGAGGCGGGGGTTGACCAAGGTTCACAGGAAGGCGCGGCAGTAACAAGTGGTACTGGGTCGATCACGACAGCGGTCGGAAGTGACATCATTGATCACTATGAGTTGGAACCTACAGAGTTCAATGTTGGTGGAGAACTCCAATCTCAAGGGCAGGTTGTTCAACTAGAACTAGCGTCCGAGAGTAACGGCGTACGTACTTACGAAGGCTTCATCGAGCTGGATGGTGTGCGTATTACCGTATTTGATGTGGCGATTGATGCACCTGCATTGGGCGAATACCAATTCAACTTGTATGAACAACTTGACCATACGGGTGCTAACGATGACTCGCTCACTTTCTCACTGCCAGTTTACGCGGTAGATGCGGATGGTGACCGCTCCTCTATTACCGAAGGTTCGAACACACCAGAAGCTGCGCAAATTGTCATTCAAGTTCAAGATGACGTTCCTTCGATTGATGGCGTTGATGCGCTAGCCGTCGATGAAGACGATTTATCAAGCATTGGCTCCGATCAAAGCGACTCTGTGTTCGCGCAAGGTAGCTTCACGACGACTCAGGGCTCAGACCGTGTTGTAAGTTATCAATTAGAGAGCGGCACTGATCCACTCAATGGGTTGGAATCGCAGGGGCGATCTATCTCTCTGACGGAAACAACCAATTCAGATGGCAGCTTTACCTATTCTGCAACGGCAGAAGGGGACGCTATCTTCACCTTACAAGTGAACCCTGACGGTTCTTATTCATTTACCCTTGAAGGTCCAATCGATCATGCTGTGGGTAGCGATAGCTTAACTCTAGACTTCACTATTGTCGCAACGGACTTTGACGGTGACACCAGTTCACTTGTTCTACCGGTAACCATTGCCGATGATGTGCCAACCATTAATGACGTTGTCTCTCTTACCGTCGATGAAGATGACTTAAGTTTGGTAGGCTCTGACCAATCACAGTCAACGCTGGTCGAAGGTCAGTTTACGACAACTCAAGGTTCTGATGGCGTCGTACAGTATCAGTTGGATGTAAACGCTGATTATTTAAATGGCCTGCAATCTCAAGGTCAAACCGTTTCCATTGCCGAAACGCAAAATGCAGATGGCAGTTACACCTACAGCGCAACGGCAAATGGCAGTGCAGTTTTCACATTAATTTTGAATACCGACGGCTCGTACAGTTTTGAGCTGCAAGGTCCAATTGACCATGCGGCAAATAGCGACAGCTTAACCCTTGATTTTAGCGTTATTGCTACAGACTTCGATGGTGACACAAGCCAAATCGTATTGCCTGTTACCATCGTGGATGATAAGCCAACTATTACCGATGTTGATGCGATTACTGTTGATGAAGATGATTTAGGCACGATTGGTTCGGACCAGACTGACCCGATTTCTATTGATGGTAACTTCACCACCACACAAGGCTCTGACCGAGTGGTGAGCTATCAGCTTGACGCGTCTGCAACACCAGTAGCTGGCCTTACATCACAAGGCGTGGCAGTTACGCTGACTGAAACCGCAAACGCTGATGGCAGCTTTACTTACGAGGCGACAGCGGGTAGTGAAGCGGTCTTTACGCTGACGGTGAATACTGATGGTAGCTATAACTTCACGCTAGAAGGGCCAATTGATCATGCTGTTGATAGTGATGAGTTAACGCTCAACTTCCCAATCATCGCAACAGACTTTGATGGCGATACCACAAATGCCACTATCCCAGTGGCAATTGTGGACGATAAGCCAGTTATTACGGACGTGGATGCCATCACGGTTGATGAAGATGATCTAGCGTCAATCGGTTCAGACCAAAGTAATCCAATTTCTATTGATGGTAACTTCACCACCACGCAAGGTTCAGACCGAGTGGTGAGCTACCAACTCGATGCTTCAGCAACACCAGTGGACGGTTTAACCTCGCAAGGCGTGGCTGTCACACTGACAGAAACCGCAAATGGTGATGGTAGTTTCACTTATGAAGCGACTGCGGGTGGTAACCCAGTATTTACTCTGACAGTAGATACTGATGGCTTTTATAACTTCACACTTGAAGGGCCAATTGATCACGCGGTTGATAGTGACGAGTTGACACTGAACTTCCCAATTATCGCAACCGACTTTGATGGCGACACCGTTACTGAAACCATTCCAGTCACGATTGTTGATGATGTACCGACCATCACAGCGGTGGATGCGTTGAGTGTCGATGAAGATGACCTTAGCGGCGTGGGTTCAGACCAAACTGACGCTGTGTTCGTTGAAGGCGCGTTTACCACTATTCAAGGCTCTGACCGAGTGGTGAGCTATCAACTGGATTCAACGGCTGATCCTGTTGCGGGGCTAACGTCTCAAGGTGAGGCGATTACCTTGGTGGAAACCGCGAATGGCGACGGCAGCTTTACTTATGTTGCGACCGCAGATGGCAATCCTGTCTTCACGTTGAATGTAGCAGCAGATGGTACTTACGACTTTACGCTGCAAGGCCCGATTGACCATGCAGCTAACAGCGACAGCCTGACGATTGATTTCCCAATTATTGCCACCGATTTTGATGGTGATACGACTTCGGCGACCATTCCAGTCACCATTACGGATGATGCACCAATCATCGATAATGTTGTGCCTCTGGCTGTAGACGAAGATGATTTATCAGGCATTGGTTCAGACCAAAGCGACGCTGTGTTTGTTGAAGGCGCGTTTACGACCACCCAAGGTTCAGACCGTGTGGTGAGCTACCAACTTGATTCAACTTCTGATCCTGTCGCAGGTTTAACTTCTCAAGGTGAGCCTGTTACTTTGGTAGAGACGGCGAATGCCGATGGCAGCTTTACTTACGTGGCTACCGCGGATGGCAATCCGGTTTTCACCATGAACGTGAATGCAGACGGTACATACAGCTTCCGTCTAGAAGGTCCAATCGATCATGCGTTAAACAGCGATGAGCTAGTACTGAACTTCCCAATCATTGCAACAGACTTTGATGGCGATACGACGACCGCGACCATTCCAGTCACGATTACTGATGACGTTCCAACCATTAATAACGTTGTTCCACTGACAGTAGACGAAGATGATCTCGCAACAATTGGCTCAGACCAAAACGATGATGCGTTTATGTCGGGCTCTTTCAGCACAACTGAAGGCTCAGACAGCGTTGTTAAATACCAGCTTGATGCAACGGCAGATCCAGTATCAGGGTTAACCTCTCATGGTGAGCCTGTTGTGCTTGCAGAGACAGCAAATGGTGATGGCAGCTTTACTTACACTGCCACAGCAAATGGCAATGACGTATTTGAATTGGTGTTGAAGCCAGACGGCAGCTACACCTTTACTCTGCAGGGCCCACTAGACCATGCGGTAAATAGTGACAGCCTACAAATTGATTTCCCGATTATCGCGACAGACTTTGATGGTGATACGTCGACAGAAACATTGCCTGTCACCATTGTTGACGATAAACCAAGCATCACTGACGTAGACGCGATCCGCTTGGATGAAGATGACCTAGCGACGATTGGCTCTGACGGCTCAGATCCAATTTCAATCGATGGCAACTTCACTACAACGCAAGGCTCTGATGGGGTAGTAAGCTACCAATTGGATGCTGCTGCAACGCCTGTTGACGGTCTAACATCACAAGGTGTGGCCGTCACGCTGACTGAAACCGCAAACGGTGACGGTAGCTACACTTATGAAGCGACAGCAGGAACTGAAGCAGTATTTACGCTGACCGTTAATACGGATGGTTCATACAACTTCACGCTGCAAGGTCCAATCGACCATGCGACAGACAGTGATGAACTGACACTGAACTTCCCAATCATCGCGACGGATTTTGATGGTGATACCACCACAGAAACGATCCCAGTCACCATAGTGGATGATAAGCCAACTATTACCGATGTCGACGCGATTACCGTCGATGAAGATGATTTAGGCACGATTGGCTCAGATCAGACTGGCCCGATTTCAATCGATGGCAACTTCACCACCACACAAGGCTCTGACCGAGTAGTGAGTTATCAGCTTGACGCGTCTGCGACACCAGTGGCTGGACTCACATCACAAGGCGTGGCAGTCACGCTAACTGAAACCGCAAACGCTGATGGCAGCTTTACCTACCAAGCAACAGCAGGCACTGAGTCGGTCTTTACGCTGACAGTGAACACTGATGGCTCTTATAACTTCACGCTTGAAGGGCCAATCGACCACGCGGTAGATAGCGATGAGCTGACACTCAACTTCCCAATCATCGCAACAGACTTTGATGGCGACACCACAAATGCCACTATCCCTGTGACGATCGTGGACGATAAGCCAGTGATTACTGACGTGGATTCCATTACGGTTGATGAAGATGATCTAGCGTCAATTGGCTCAGACCAAAGCAATCCGATTTCTATTGATGGTAACTTCACCACCACACAAGGTTCAGACCGAGTGGTGAGCTACCAACTCGATGGCACATCAACACCGGTTGACGGTTTAACGTCGCAAGGCGTGGCTGTCACACTGATAGAAACCGAAAATGGTGATGGTAGTTTCACTTATGAAGCGACTGCGGGTGGCAATCCAGTATTTACTCTGACAGTAGATACTGATGGCTCTTACAACTTCACACTTGAAGGGCCAATTGATCACGCGGTTGATAGTGACGAACTGACACTCAACTTCCCAATTATCGCAACCGACTTTGATGGCGACACCGTTACTGAAACCATTCCAGTCACGATTGTTGATGATGTACCGACCATCACAGCGGTGGATGCGTTAAGTGTCGATGAAGATGACCTTACCGGTGTGGGTTCCGACCCTGGCGGCGATCTGTTCGTTGAAGGCGCGTTTACTACCACACAAGGCTCTGACCGAGTGGTGAGCTATCAACTGGATTCAACGGCTGATCCTGTTGCGGGGCTAACCTCTCAAGGTGAGGCGATTACCTTGGTGGAAACCGCGAATGGCGACGGCAGCTTTACCTATGTTGCGACCGCTGACGGTAATCCAGTCTTCACGTTGAATGTAGCAGCAGATGGTACGTACGACTTTACGCTGCAAGGCCCGATTGACCATGCAGCTAACAGCGACAGCCTGACGATTGATTTCCCAATTATTGCCACCGATTTTGATGGTGATACGACTTCGGCGACCATTCCAGTCACCATTACGGATGATGCGCCAATCATCGATAATGTTGTGCCTCTGGCTGTGGATGAAGATGATTTATCAGGCATTGGCTCAGACCAAACTGACGCTGTGTTTGTTGAAGGCGTGTTCACTACTACTCAAGGCTCAGACCGAGTGGTGAGCTACCAACTTGATTCAACTTCTGATCCTGTTTCGGGATTAACCTCCCAAGGTGAGCCTGTTACTTTGGTAGAGACTGCGAATGTCGATGGCAGCTTTACTTACGTGGCTACCGCGGATGGCAATCCTGTCTTCACCATGAACGTGAATGCAGACGGCACATACAACTTCCGTCTAGAAGGTCCGGTGGATCATGCGTTAAACAGTGATGAATTAGTTCTGAACTTCCCAATCATTGCAACAGACTTTGATGGCGATACGACGACCGCGACCATTCCAGTCACGATTACTGATGACGTTCCAACCATTAATAACGTTGTTCCACTGACAGTAGACGAAGATGATCTCGCTACAATTGGCTCAGACCAAAACGATGATGCGTTTATGTCGGGCTCTTTCACCACAACTGAAGGCTCAGACAGCGTTGTTAAATACCAGCTTGATGCAACCGCAGATCCAGTAGCAGGGTTGACCTCTCATGGGGAGCCTGTCGTGCTTGCTGAAACTGCTAACGGCGACGGCAGTTTTACTTACACAGCCACAGCAGATGGCAATGCCGTATTTGAATTGGTGGTGAAGTCAGACGGCAGCTACACCTTTACTCTGCAAGGCCCACTAGACCATGCGGTGAATAGCGACAGTCTGCAAATCGATTTCCCGATTATCGCAACAGATTTTGATGGCGACACGTCGACGGAAACACTACCTGTCACCATCGTTGATGATAAACCAACCATCACTGATGTAGACGCAATCCGTGTGGATGAAGATGACCTAGCGACGATTGGCTCTGATGGCTCAGATCCAATTTCAATCGATGGCAACTTCACTACAACGCAAGGCTCTGATGGGGTAGTGAGCTACCAATTAGATACTGCTGCAACACCAGTTGATGGTCTGACATCACAAGGTGTGGCCGTCACGCTGACGGAAACTGCAAACGGCGACGGTAGCTACACTTATGAAGCGACAGCAGGAACTGAAGCAGTATTTACGCTGACCGTTAATACGGATGGTTCATACAACTTCACGCTGCAAGGTCCAATCGACCATGCGACGGGTAGTGATGAGCTGACACTGAACTTCCCAATCATCGCGACGGACTTTGATGGTGATACCACCACAGAAACGATCCCAGTCACCATCGTGGATGATAAGCCGACCATTATCGATGTTGATTCGATTACCGTTGATGAAGATGATTTAGGCACGATTGGTTCAGATCAGACTGGCCCGATTTCAATCGATGGCAACTTCACTACCACACAAGGCTCGGACCGAGTGGTAAGTTATCAGCTTGACGTGTCTGCAACACCAGTGGCTGGCCTTACATCACAAGGCGTGGCAGTCACACTGACGGAAACCGCAAATGGTGATGGCAGCTTTACTTACGAGGCGACAGCGGGTACTGAAGCGGTCTTTACACTGACAGTGAACACTGATGGCTCTTATAACTTCACGCTTGAAGGCCCAATCGATCATGCTGTTGATAGTGATGAGTTAACGCTCAACTTCCCAATCATCGCAACAGACTTTGATGGTGATACCTCTGCTGAGACAATTCCTGTCAAGATCGTTGATGACAAGCCGACACTTGGCGGAATCGAAGCAACAAGTGTGCAAACGGTTGATGAGGATGATATCCCAACAGTCGGATCTGATGGTACACAGTCGAACAGCATTGCCGGTAACTTCATCGCGACTGATGGTTCTGATGGCATTGTCGAGTACAGCGTTTCTGACCTAACGACGCCAGTACAAGGCCTGACCTCTGGTGGTCAATCTCTGGTTATGGTTGAAGTATCAAACGCAGGTGGTGTTTCAGTTTACGAAGCTCGTATTGATGGCACGACGACACCGGTATTCCGTGTGACCCTCGATGCCTCTGATGACAGCTACACGTTCGATTTGCTCGCTCCTCTCGATCATCCAAATGCTGATGGCCAAAATGAACTGGTCATCAATTTGTCGATAAACGCGACGGACTTTGATGGAGATGTGTCGAACAACATCACCTTACCAATTACGGTTGTGGATGATGTTCCGACCATTGATGGTTTACTAGCAGGCAGCGAACAAACCGTTGATGAAGATGACCTACCAGCAGGTACGGATGCTGCAAGTGCAGAAGATACTGTTATTTCAGGTACTTTTGATATCACCGAAGGTGCTGACCAAGTTGCTTCTATTCAGCTGAGTGACCTGACCACGCCTGTTGCGTCACTGACTTCAGATGGTGAAGCTATAGCCTTAGTTCTGTCTTCTAGCGCAAACGGCGTGAACGTATACCAAGGTGTCGCTGGCAATCCTGCTGAAGTTGTGTTCGAACTGACGTTGGATGCAACGAACAACACCTACGAGTTCGATTTACAGAAGCCGCTTGATCATCCAGATGGTAATCAGCAAAACGAGATTGTTATTAACCTCCCTGTGACGGCGACAGATAATGATGGTGATACTTCACCAGCCTTCACATTGCCAATTACCGTTGTGGACGATGTTCCAGTTGTTACTAATATTGAAAGTCTACGTGTCGACGAAGATGACTTACCTCTTGGTTCTGATGGCACTAAAGAGCCGTTAACGGTATCAGGTGAGTTCGAAGTCACTAGCGCAGATGGTATTGATGCTTTCGAATTGGATCTAAGCTCAAATCCTATCCCGAATCTGAAATCGGGTGGAGAAGAGGTAACACTTTCTCAAGACGTTGGCGCTTCAACTGCTGACGCGCTTGTATACGTGGGACAAACTCAGGGTGGAGTGACGGTCTTCACGTTGACACTTCATCAAGATGGTAAATACGACTTTGAGTTATCTGGTCAGTTAGATCACGCGGTTAACTCTGATGAGATTTTGTTGAATCTACCTGTGAAGATCACGGATGGCGACAACGATACCATCACTGCGACCTTGCCAGTGACCATCGTAGATGACAAGCCAACCATTGATGCTATTAGCTCTGGTAGTACCTTGTCTGTGGATGAGGATGATATTCCAAGCCAAGGTTCGGACGACACGCCAGAATCCAATATCATTGGTGGCAACTTTGACGTTACTGATGGTGCCGACTCTATCGTTAGCTTCCAGTTGGATAGCTTAACGTCGCCTGTTTCTGGACTTACCTCAGGTGGTCAACCGCTTGAGTTGGTTGAGTTTTCAAATTCAAACGGTGTGATTGAGTACCGAGCTTATGTACAAGGTACGACGGACACCGTCTTTAAACTGACGCTAAATGGTTCAGCAGACAGTTATGAATTTGAACTGTTGGGTGCACTTGATCATCCTGCGGGTAACGATGAAAACTCGTTAGTCATCAACTTCCCAGTCAACGCGACCGATTTTGACGGCGATGTGTCCAATAACATCACCTTGCCGATCACAGTAGTGGACGATGTTCCAGCGATTGTGAAAGTGACAGACTCAAGCCAACAAACCGTTGATGAAGATGATCTTGCTGGTGGCTCTGACACGACAAGTAGTGATTCAACGGTATTGAACGGCGGATTTGAGGTCGTTGCTGGTGCAGACAAGATTGTCAGCTACCAAGTTTCAGACCTCGATGCAGTCGTGTCTGGTTTAACGTCGAACGGCAGCAGCATCGAGTTGAATCTAGTAAGCACGAATGGTGGAGTAACCAGTTACGAAGCGGTTATTACTGGCACATCAACTAAGATCTTCACGCTGTCTCTTGATGCGAATAATGACAGCTACCAATTTGAGCTGTTGGGACCAATCGACCATGACGCTGTTCAAGGTGAAAACAACCTTGTCATTGATATTCCAATTACAGTAACAGACTTTGATGGTGACACGTCATCATCACTGAATCTTCCAATTACCGTAGTTGATGACATTCCCGAAATTAAATCAGCAGATGCTTTGGCTGTTGATGAGGATGACCTTGCCAACGGCTCTCAGGCAACCAACAAAGACAGCCTAGAAGCAACGGGCAATTTCGATACGGTGGAAGGGGCAGATACCGTTGTCTCTTATCAGCTGGATCTTACTTCTAACCCGATACCAGGAGTAACTTCAGGTGGTTTTGCGGTGACGTTAGTTCAAACCGCGGTAAGCAACAACAACTTTACTTATCAAGGTCAAACACCTGATGGTAACTCAGTGTTCACACTAGTTTTGAACGCTGACGGCTCTTACAAGTTTACGCTTGAGGGTGCGCTAGATCACTCAACTCAAGGCGAAGATACACTCATACTTGATCTCCCAGTCTTTGCGACCGATGTCGATGGTGATACGGCAGGTATTAACTTACCAGTGACGATTACCGATGATGTTCCAACCTTGCACGATGCATCTATTTCGCGTGTTGAGGGGCAAGGCAGCCGCACGGTTCGTTTATTCCGAGACCCTGTAGAGGGGGATGATGACCTTGGTGCTGACGGCGCACAAGTGACTTCATTCTCGGCTGATGATTCAGGCATTTACTTTAAGCAAAATGGTGTTGATTCTGATTCTGTCGATTTGAACGGCAGCGACCAAGTCGTATTTGTTCACAAGGTTCTTGACGGAGTGGATACTGAAATCGGTCGTTTGGTTGTTCGAACCGATGGCAGTGTGTCATTCCGTCCGAATGACGACCTTGACCATACCGAAACCGACTCGATTGATTTCACCATCAACGTTGTTGCAACCGATGGTGATGGCGATATCGCAGATGCCGATGTGGATATCTCGATAAGAGACCGCAATGCGCAAATTGACACGTCTACCGTTACTGCGTTCGAAGACCAAGGGCGTGATGGTGTCGTTGTGGGCGTTGACTCTGCAAATACTCAGGACAACTTGTCGACGCTGGATGTTAGCCCTGCGAAAGTCGACTTGGTTATCAATTTACACGATATCGACCGTAACGAGAGCTTAGGTGACATCACTATTCGAGATGCTGATACTCACAACGGTACGTTCTACTACAGAGACGGCAGTGGCAACTACATTGAATTAACATCTGTGGGCAATACGGTTGTTCTCGACGCATCAAATGTTGAGCAGTCATTCAATGGTGAGCTTGTCTCGTTAGATAACTTGTACTTCGTACCAGATCGTCATACATCAACCGATGCTTCTGGTATCGATCCTCGTATCCGCGTGGAAATTCTTAACAATGGTACGCCAGATCATACGATTAATGGTCGTTTAGACATTGAAGTTGCTGCCGTCGCAGATATTGCAACGTGGACGGCAAGCAGCGAATTTAACTACTCGGTTGATGAAGATGGAAACAATGTCGCACTTAACATCACGGCTGAAACCCAAGACACTAGTAACCCAGAAGGCATTGTGTACGAGCTTGTCTTTACACAAGGAGAAGGTAACGCAGAGTTAGTCTATTCAGATGGTAGTGCGATACCAAAATCCGGTGGTGTTTATCTGGTGGATGCAAGCCGAATTGATGAAGTTCAAGTTGATCCGATAGATAACTTCTCGGGCGAAATCAGAATTGATGTCACCGCTATTACGACGGAAAACAACAATCCACTGCTTGGGAAAGATACCGCTCGCTCAGAAACCGAAACCATCATTATTGATGTAAACCCAGTTGCGGATAAAGGTAGTTTTACTGTAAACCGAATTAATGTGTTTGAGGATAATGCTCGAACTCAAAATACGGTAGACCCTGTCACTGATCACGACCCACTCCAATTAAGTGAAGTGATCACCATGAAACCATCAGCGGACTTAGATGGTTCTGAAGCGTTATTTGTGCGCATTTCTAACTTCTCAATTGATGGGGTTACTTTGGTGTGGCTGGACTCAGCAAACCCAAGTCAGATAGTAGAAGTGACCGATTCAGGCGGCAATGTACTTTATTACGAAGTGCCAGAGTCTGAATTAGCGAACGTCGAAGTTCTTCCTCCGTTGCACAGCAATGATGACTTTACTTTCAATGTCGAAGGCATTGTGAAAGACACAGCATCATTGTCTACCGGTACGACAGAAGATGTGTTGTCACTGGGCAGTAAGACCGTCATCGTTGGTGTAAAAGGTGTTGCTGACATACCAGACACGGTATTAATTGACGCGGGGAACGTTTGGAACCGATTCGTAGACGGAGATGTGGCCGGAATAGAGACGACTATTGAAGAGAATGGTGTTGTAAACCTCAACTTCTCGGTTGTATCTGGTGAAGTTGCCGATAGACCACAGGATGATTCAGAAGCCATTACTGTTATCCTGTCCAACATCCCCGATGGTGTTCGTGTCGTAGATTCAGACGGTTCAAGCGTTGACCTCACTTTTGTTGGCTATGATGGTAACGGTCAACCGATTTACGAAGCAAACATCACTGGGCTGAATTTTAATTCCGGTATTCAAATTATTCCGGAAGCCTCTTCAACTGAAAACATTGCGATTACAGGGACGATCATTGTTACCGAGAATGATGGTCATAGTCGTGTGATTGAAAGAGAGGTAAGGATCAAGGTCGAACCCGTTATTGATGCTCAAGATAACTACGTTGTTCGATCGGAGGGAGATGAAGATACGCGCTTTGACATCGATTGGAAACCGACGCTCGTACAAAGCCCTGATACCGATGAATTCTTTAGTGATGTAACCATCTCTGGATTTCCTCCAGGCAGCACGGTCTATGTAGATGGTGTGGCACAAGCGCTTGTTTCTGGAACACTAACGCTTTCACCGCAAGCCGGTGAATCAGAGCAAGATTTTTCCGCTAAAATCTCTCAAAGTGGCTATGTTCAAGTCCAGTTGGAGCAGGATTCAAGTACTGACTTTGACTTGACCACGACCGTCACTGTGAAAGAGATTGACCATGAATATGTTGACGCTTCGAATCCCGGTGAAGGTATCGCTGAGAAAACCATCAATGGTACGGTGAATGTCCAAGTTAATCCAATCGTTGAGCCAGAGGATAAGACGGGGGCAATAGACGACCAAACCCGTCTGCTTGTCACTGAAAGTGGTGGTGGTGCTACCGATATCGTGAAGTCAGACGATCAAGGTAACATTGACTTTACGATCAACACTTCTATGGGGGGCGAATCTGGTGCTCATATCATTAAATATCAAGAGTTTGATGCGTCTTCAGATGAAGTGGTGACTCAACTTGTTGTTCAATTTCACAATGTGGACCCTGAGATCCTCAACCAATTGGTTATCGTCGGTGCACTAAATGAAGGTGGAGGTCGTTGGACAGTAACTAATGAAGACAACTTCTCAATTAAAGCGCCGTCTGGACTTGATTTAACACCAAACGATGACAGTGACGATGGCGATAACGGTGGTCTCTCTCAAATTGGCTTAACCATTTACGCAGAAGTGAATGATTTGGGCGAAGATTTGGGCAACGAAAAAGATGCGACGGTCATGCGCCAAACGGATGTGACACTTGAATTTCCTACCGTTCTCACACCGCAAATGAGTGTAGCGGCAGAGATTCAGGTGGCTGATGATGTCCAAATTCAAGCGTTGGAAGACAATTCTATTAACCTTGGTGCTCAGTTAACGTCGAAAGTTGATGCGATTAATGCAGATGGCGTGGAGGATGTCTTGACTATTATCGTCGATCCTTCAGCTCCTGGTATTCCTCCTGGCTTGGTGATCACGGGGACGGATATCGACTTTGTCAATGGTAAATACGTGTTCCAAGCCCATATCGATGCGAGTGGAAATATTACTGGCCTTGATGGTTTGACGATGCACTTGGCAGAAGATTACGCAGGTGATTTCGAATTACCAATTCGGTTCGTCACTAAAGACACTGAGTCCGGTGATGAAAAAGAAAATAATGTTCAGTTTCCAGTTCAGGTTTTACCGGTTGCAGACGTTCCGAGTTCAGCCGGGGATCAGCCGTTGGATAGCGATGTCACACCAAATGTAAGAGTAGATATCGTCGGTACTTTCGGCTTGGATGCAAACAAACAACCTGTGACTGATCTAAATAACGACGTTCCCACGGCGGATGGTGTTGGTTACGAAGATGGCTTAATCCAACTTAACTTGAGTGTTGATTTTGCCGATCAATTTAACAACACTCAAGGTGGTCGAGAAACACTAACGAACATCAAGTTAGAGCTTGATGACACAACATTAGGTGAGTTTGTTGATGCCAATGGTAACAGCTTAGGAACCAGTATTGAGTTTAATGAAGCTGAGATTTTAGCTGGTGCGCTTGACAATGTTCTGTTTAAGCCAAAAGAAAATTACCCCGTAGGTGGTGGCCAAAATACCGTCAAGATTAATGTCGAGGGAGAAATTACTGATGAAGCTGTGTTTGATCAGTCTATCTTGAATAACTCTGGCGATAATATAGATGTGAGAACCTTCACTGACGATGTCACATTTGAAGTTACGCCAGTCGTTGATGACATTACCATTACAGGTGCCGATCCGACGCAGCCAATCACGGTGATTGGTGACGAAGATACTTTAATTTCGCTGAATCAATCGGGCTCTGGTGTTTCGATCAGCCTGAACGATAATGACGGTTCTGAGAGTTTCGTTTCACTCAAGTTAACGGGGCTTCCTGATGACTTTATCGTTAAATCCAATTCCTCTGATTATGTTGTTAAGAACAACGGTGGGGGCGAATGGAGTATTCAACTAAAAGATCTCACTCAGACGTCCATTGACCTGAGTGACATCCAAATTAAACCGCCAAAACACTTTAGTGGCGAGGCTGAGATAGGTATTACGGTCTTCATTCAAGAGGAGTTGCTACAAGTTCCAACGGAACGAAACAACAACTTTACGCTTATTGTCAATCCTATTGGTGATGATGTTGATGTGAATCCCGATACTTCGGCTGCAGGTAATGAGGGCGAAGACATTGTTATTAATGTAAATGCGTTAGTGGTTGATAACAAAGAGTCCATCGGAGATGGTGCAAACTACCAGGAAAATGATCCAGAGACGCTGAGAGTTGAGGTCTCCAATGTCCCTGATGGGGCGAGTGTTTCATTACCTGATGGGACAGTGTTTACTGACCAAGGCGGCGGCATTTTTGTCTTAGAAATCAATGCTCAAGACTTGGATCAAGTGGTGTTTAATTCTGGGGATCGCAACGATAACTCATGGGATGGTTCGCTGCATTTCAAAGTGCAAGCCGTTGATACTGGGCTCGATGGCAGTCAAAGCTTGGGCTCCGCAGAGGAGTTTGATGTCACTGTTGATGTTGAAGCAGTGAACGATCGTCCAGAGTTCGTCAACACCGTGGATGTGGAAACACCAGAAGATACGCCATTGCTGCTTGATGGTTTCAGCATTACCGACATTGATGCCGTACTCGATGATCCGAATGCTGAATATGTACTCAATGTGAACGTCGACAGCGGTATCTTGGAGCTTAATCCAACGCTCATCGCTACTTACAACCTAACCGTGAGCGGTGATGGTACGGACTCCGTTGAACTGAAAGGCACAGTGGCCGATCTAAACAATGCCATTGCAGACGGTCTGATTGAGTTTAACCCAGAGCTGAACTTCTTTGGTGACGTTCAGGTGGACGTGACAGTCGATGACCAAGGTAATGAAGGTATCGTAATTGGTGGGGTAGATGACACCCTAAATACCAACAGCAGCAGCTTCAATATTGAAGTAACAGCGGTGAATGATACCCCAGAAACTACGCCAGTGACGCTACCGGACATTGAAGAAGACAGTGGTGTGTTCTCCATCTCTGAAGCGGATCTTATTGCGAATGCGACAGACGTAGAGAACGATAATCTCACGGTTAGCAATGTTCAGTTAACGGATCCGAATTCGGGCAGCATTACTTTCAACAGTGGCACGGGAGAGTGGGAATTTACCCCAGCACCAGATTACAACGGTCCAGTTGAAATCACGTACACCATTACAGATGATGGCACGACAAATGGTGTATCCGATCCTAAATCGGTTAACGGCAGCGCATCGTTCAACGTAACGGAAGTCAATGATGCTCCAACGACGTCTGAAGTGACACTTTCTGATATCGCAGAAGACAGTACGGCGGTTGATATTACCCAAGCTGATTTGTTGGCGAATGCGTCTGATATTGAAAACGACACCTTGATGGTGAACAATGTCCAGTTGGTTGATCCAAGCAGCGGCACATTGGATTTCGACAACGTAACAGGTACATGGTCATTTACTCCTGCGCCTGGCTACAACGGCAAGGTCGATTTGACCTACGACATTACCGACAACGGTACAACGAACGGTGTTTCAGATCCTCAAACGGTGTCAGGAACGGCGACCTTCGAAGTCACTGAGGTGAACGATGCACCGGTAACATCAGAGGTAACGTTGAGTAGTACCGAAGAAGATGGTGGTTCGGTAACTATTACGGCTACTGAGTTGCTGAGCAACGCAAGTGATCCTGAGTCAGACAACTTGACCGTCGATAATGTTGTGTTAGTGGATCCAGCTTCCGGCACGCTGACTCAAGTGAGTGCGACAGAGTGGACGTTTGAACCCGCAGCAGATTTCTTTGGTGACGTTAATTTCACTTATGAAATCACAGATGACGGAACCACTAACGGCGCTCCAGACCCAATTACAATCGCGGGCACAGCAGTGTTGAATGTTGAAGCTACCAATGACGCACCTGAAATCACTGCAACGTCGGTAACGGATACGATCAATGAAGCTGATGGCCAGAAAGTAACGGGTATTAGTGTGAGTGACGTCGACTTTGCGGGCGCACAAGCAAATGAAAGCATGACCGTGACTCTTACAGTTACCGAGGGCGACCTTCGTGTCGAGCCGCCAGCAGGTAGTGGTGTGACTGTTGGGGCGGGGATGGCTGGTGAAATCACCCTAATGGGCACACCAGATAATATTAACTCCGTTCTTGGAGCAACAGACGCTTCTGAGGGTGTATTTGTGGATGCAGGAGATGTCAACGCAGCTTCAATCACTTTATCGGTGAAAGTCGAAGACAACGGCGTGTACTTCGAAAATGCATCGAGTACCGCATTGGAAGCGAATCAAGACTTCACTATCAATGTGACACCTGTAGCTGATGCACCTACATTGAGTATCAATCCTCAGTTTAATTACATTCGTCAAATTGCGGCTAGCCAAACCGCGAGCAGTCAAGGTTTAGCGATTGTCGGAATCATGGCGGCGCTTACTGATATTGACGAGGTGCTGTCTTTGGAGCTAACGGGCGTACCAGCTAGTGCAGAGGTAACAAGTGGCGTTTCTCCATCAGGCATTAGCTTCGATGGTACCACTTGGACAGTACCAAGCGATGAAATTGATACGCTAGAAATTGTCGCAACAGATACTAACAGTGGTATTGATGTCGGTTCTTACGATATTTCGCTTACGGCGATATCAACGGAATCTAATGGCGATGAAGCGCAGTCTTCACCTGTCCAAATTAGTTTGAATGTGAGTAGTGATAGCGACGATATTGACCAGTCAACCGCAGTGGACGACAGCTATTTAGTCGGTGGAGACACAGGTATTAATTTGATTGGTGGCGACGGTGACGACGTTATTCTGGGTGGCGATGGCGATGACGTTCTTATCGGTGGCTTAGGCTCAGATATCTTAACGGGTGGAGACGGCAGCGATATCTTCAAGTGGACGGTAGACTCCGTTGATGAAGGGGCAGTGGATACCATTACTGACTTCACTGTTAACGAAGACAGCATCGATTTACGTGAAGTTATCTCTGATCTCAATAACTCAATGATCGACATGGATGATCTGCTTGGTCACATTTCGGCAGACTACGATGCATCGACGGAAAGTGTTTCTCTGAACATTACGACGGATGCAAATGTTCAACAGACTATTGTCGTGGAAAACTTAGGTACTTCAATCGACTTCAACGGTCTCAGCTCCAATGAGATTGTAGAGTCATTGCTGAACAACGGTGTTATTGATAACGGATAAACCTGTATATAACACAAAAATGGGCGGCTCTGATAAGCCGCCCATTTTTTTCGGGAACGCTTGATTTTAAACAGGAGATATTTGAATCGAAATAGAAAGCAAGAACGAAGCAAAGGGGTTATCTTGTTACGACGTTACAATGATAGTTGGAAATTAAAATAGCGATAATTTGACGTTAAATCGCCTAAACGTGGATGTCTAGCAAGCTGCCAATGATTTCATTGTTTTTCTCTATGACAGACGCGCCAACTCGGTTATAACCAGCGGCTTGTGCGAGGTTGATGAGAGATTCAACTTTTTGAGAGGGAAGGCTAGGTGTTGAGGCTGTTATTGCGACATCCGCAACCGCAGCTAAATCGATGTTATGATCAGAAAGCTCTTCTTTTACCTTACTTACATTATTGCTAATGCCATGTGCAGCTTTCTCGGCCATTTGTTGTGACATCTGAACGATGTGGTATCCAGATTGAATTCCCGATACAGGCATATCACTACTCCCAACATTATGATAGTGAGAGCATAGGTGGAGTTTATAAAACGTTCAAGTGTTTTATATCAATGACTTGATTAGGCAAACAGTTTGGCAAGCATTTCTCTTTCTTCACCAGATAGAACCGGTTTTTGCGCTTTATTTAGTTTCACGCTGATCTCACCTTGTAATGACTTTAACTGACTTGCCGTTAAATCACTGAGCTTTTGCTTAAGTTCATTAAATTGTTGTGCGTTCATCTCAATACCTTCGTCGTGATTCGGTTTATCCGTCGTTGCCCGAAATTCTTCATCCTTTGGATACAACATATTTATTCAACCAAAATAGATTAGAATTTGATCGATTGCTTTTTGTCCGAATATTGTCAAGGTGTGTTAAGTGATACGTCAGATTTTTCCTAAGAAGGTACATAATTACCCACTTTGGGGTAGATGGAAACGTAAAAAGAAAAAGGGAAGCGATATAGCGCTTCCCTCTTACATATGGTTTGAATGTTACTAACTTACCCTGACGGCAAACTTACTAGCAAGTGAATGAAGCTCTGGGAGCATGCGATAGATAAGATGAAGTTGCTGCAATACCATGCGGGCAGAGCTGTCGTCTTCATCGCGCCATTCGTTTAAGCGTTGCTCGAGTCCAGCATCATCAATATTAGATAGGTCACACTCCTCACAATGCTGGTGAAGCTGTTTATGAAGTACATCCAGATGCTGATGAATACAACGGTGAGCATCTAAAACGAGTTTATGAATTGACTCATCTTCGATGCGAGTTCTGTGCGCGCCTAATGCAGAAATATAGTTCAACATTGCGTGATTTAACGTTAGGAAGCGAAAACTTTCATCAACAGCTGCGCGATATTTGCCAGGCTCCGCCAGCATCGTACTAATCGCAGAAGAGAGTGAGGCATCATTATTATGGGCCTGGCGGCGAGCGATACGGTAGCTCAAATTGTCTTTCTTGCCGATTCTATACTGACCAATGATCTGATCGAGATACTGCTTGTTCGCCTCTATCGCATCCGACATAACTTTGTGAAGCCTTCTCGACTGCCAGTCGGGCAAAATAACTAATACTGCTCCTACTGCAAGCACACACCCGATGAGGGTATCTGCTAGTCGAGGAAGGACAACTGCGTAACCTTCACCTAGTTGATTAAATAAGAAGAGGACGAGCAGTGTAATAAAACCAGTCGCGTACCCATAGTTGTTCATCCGGAAGGCGAAAAACATCACACCAGAGATAACGATAAATACTAACTGGCTTTCTTGAGAAGGGAAAAAAGTCAGCAATGGTACACCAATCAACAAACCAGCTAATGTACCTATTACTCTTGCCGTCAATTTTTGGCGAGTGGCACTGTAGTTCGGTTGGCATACGAATAAAGTGGTTAAGAGTATCCAGTAACCTCGGTCGATGTTGAATATTTGAATGATTCCATAGCCAATCGTTAAGGCAATTGACATACGTAATGCATGCCGAAACAGCATCGAATCTTTGTGTAAATTTGCTGATATACGCTGCCACATCGCTTTTAGCGTGTGTGGGTTGGTATCGGCGAGGGTATCTTCTTCGAGGCCTTCAACATCTGGGTTGTTAATGTTATTAAGCTGTTTTTCTACCGTCGCTAAGTTGTTGAATAAATATGTTAACTGCATCAGAAGACGTTTCCAGTGCCCTTGCTTTTGTTCTTCTAGATAAGCAAGAGAGTTTTGTACTTCAGCTAATGCCAGAATAGATTGATCGGTATGGGAGTATTCATTTCCTAGCTGAATGGCTAGTGCAATATCACGACACGCTTGGGCTTGAGACTCCAAAAGATATTTAAAACGAAACAGCACATCAGAACGTTCAAATTCGGTCGCTAAATCCTGATAGCGATAATGGCTAGAACTGACTCGTTCGTGAATGTCTTGAGCGATGAAATAAATATTTAAAAATCGGTCACTAGGCCCATCAATGTGACCCCGTTTCGATCGGTTAAGTAATGTGGTTTTACAAGCGTTTAGTGCCGTAACCGTGGCAGCATTGCATTTTGCAGCTTCAATCCTCAGCGGTTGTGGCGTCAAGTTGGTCACAGGGTGAAAAAGCTTGGCTTTCGCATCAAGATAATTCGCCATTTGGAAAAACACATTGGCTAGGCTTTGTTGCACCGGTTGAAGGGGCCAAAATATCTGCCAAATCATGGACATGAAGTAATACCAGGCGGCACCAGTCAAAAGCAGTAGTGGCTGAAACCAAATGTTGGTGCTTTCATGTGCGCCAAGCATAGTATAAATAGCGATCAGCAACGAACCAAAAGCAATACTCGCGTACTTAGGACCTATCGCCCCAAGAATGATAAAACCAAAGGTTGAGATAAATAACCCTAATGCAAATGCCCAAGGGGTATCGAACAAGATTTCAATTGAAAAAGCAGCAAGCGCAAAACAGAGAAAGGTGAGAATCAGAGCCTTGATGCGTCCAGTGAAACTGTCATCACTTTCAGCCAAAGCAGCAGCAATAACGCCTAATATTAATGGCGTTATCAGCGTGTTTTGCTCGAAGTACCAAGTCGGGATAACTACACCCAGTAAGGTGATTAGGATAAGAACGCTGTAATTTATGGTCTTGTTTGCCCAATAGAGCCGAAATTTAGAAGTTGCTTGCACAATGCGCCTTATGTTTCCGATGAAGAACAGGGGGAATACTACCAGACCCACTATAGCGCGTTTATGATTTACTTTAAGAAAAATTCGTGGTTGCTGATAAAATCAGCAGGGATGTCATTGACTTATATTAAAGCTGCCAGGTCATGTATTGAGGATTGTAAAGCCAGCTTCAAATAACCTCAGCTTTAGGTTATTAAATCGACAGTAATGTGAATTTTATTAAAGAATAGAAGAAGAAGCTTACTTAGGAGCTCGCCGTTGCTACAATTTAGCGCCTTAAAATGATATAAATCGACAACTTCTAAACTAAAAGGCGCACGTTTCATGCAGCTTACTGCCACTAGCAAAGCACAGTTTTTTATTCAAAATGAGTACCATCACGTCGAAATAAAAGAGAACAGTGTTTTATTAAGCTCGATAGGCAGTGAAGAACATATTCCTTTTACGATCTGGAATGGCAAAGTTAGCGTAAAGCGTGGGTTATTATGGAGCTCTTTACAGTTTTTTGCTCATGAACACGAAGGCAAACAACAAAGCTGGCTAGTCCAAGGTTTACCGTGGCCACAATGCCGAAAGTTCGCGCTTGAGGCCGTTCGTCAATATCAAGAGTGGCACAACACTCAGTGCCGAAAACTGGCTGAGTATCTACCTAAGTGGGAAGAAGAGCTTTACAAACTAAAGCACTTGCCTGCTTACTTATCGCATTCTCAAGTGGTCTCCTGGGTTGAAAGTCTTAACCAAGAGTTAAGCGAGATGAAAACCACCCTAGAAGAAGCCAAAATGCGAATGCCGAATCGTATGTCGCAAATAGAGCCTTGGCTCATTGATACCTCTGAGGCGCTTGGTGAGCGTAATCGCGATTGGCTAGAAGCAGAACGTCCAAATTGGGAAGTGCTGTTTAATCAAATTGAATCCTCTCCTTTGAATTTATCCCAGCAATATGCGGTATTACTCAACGACGACCACAACTTAGTTCTTGCTGGTGCCGGCTCGGGCAAAACCAGCGTTTTAACCGCACGAGTTGCCTATTTGTTGCAAAGCCATCAGGCTCAAGCAGAAGAGCTTCTCATGTTAGCGTTCGGTCGTGATGCGGCGACTGAAATGAAAGAACGCTTAGTAGATAAAGTGGGCATGGCGGCAGACGGTGTGCGCGTCAACACATTCCATCAGTTGGGCTTGTATATTCTTAAACAAGTCGAACAGCAACCTGTCGAAATTAGCCCTTTAGCGTTGGACGAAAATCAACGAACGGCATGGTGTGTAGACTGGTTGAAAAAACATTGGATGACACCCACCAACTTTAAACGTTGGCAAAAACATTTAGACAAATGGCCGATTGCGTACCTAAAAGGGGATGATGAGTTAGGAAGCCATTCAGAAAATCCAAAACTGATCGCTTGGCTAGATTCGCAGCTGTCTCATTTAGCGGCGGTAGGGTTGACCAAAAAGCAAGTACAAGAAAAGCTCGTAAACCACCAAGACTATACGCGTTTAAATAGTGAACTCGCCTTATGCTGGCCATGTTTTACAGCGTGGCAGAAAATGCTTAAAGAAAGCAACCAAGTGGATTTCCCAACCATGATCAGTCGTGCGACAGATTATGTGAATAAAGGGAAGTTTGTCTCGCCATGGCGCTTTATTATGGTCGATGAGTATCAAGATATCTCTCCAGATCGTCTGGCATTGATTGAAGCACTGTGTGAATCCACTCAGAAACAAGCAGGTGCCACGTTATTTGCTGTTGGCGACGATTGGCAAGCGATCTATCAGTTTGCAGGAGCGGATGTCGATCTTATCACTGGCTTTAAAGAACGCTTTGCTCACTCTACCGTTCATCACTTAGATACAACTTATCGTTTCAACAATCAGATTGGTGATGTAGCGAATACATTCGTGCAGCAAAACCCATCGCAGTTGCCGAAAACACTAAACAGCCACAAACAACGCAAGCAGAAGAGCGTACATACCGCGCCGAGCAATCAAGTGGAAAAGATCTTGGATCACTTGAATCAACAAGCCAAGCAAACCAAGTCAGTTTTATTGCTAGGACGTAACCATTATCATAAGCCCGATTTGTTCGACGATTGGTTGCGACGTTTCCCTAATCTCGATATTCGCTTTATGACTTGCCATGCGAGTAAAGGACGCGAAGCTGACTTTGTGATTATTCTTTCTGTGGATGAGGGGCAATTCCCCGCTAAGAAGAAGCAAATTCACATTGATGGTGCGTTGACGGAGTCCAAAGACAAATTCCCTTACGCAGAAGAGCGCAGGCTATTTTACGTGGCGATTACACGTGCGAAAGAGAAGGTTTGGATCACGCATACTGGTGCGGGATCTGCATTCGTTCAAGAGCTCGTTAATGGTGACTATCCCATAGTGACTTCCCGTTAAATGCAACGTTTAGAATGTTAAAAACAGCAAGGGCGATACTTGGTATCGCCCTTGCTTTATTTGGTTGGCATCAAAGCTTACATGCGCTCAGCAAGATAGGCTTCGTAATCCGGTACTTCGATGTCTACTTCTTGCTCAAGAAGAGGGGAGTTAAACAGGAACTTAGCGGTGGCTCGGTTCGTTGCTACAGGAATATTCCAAACACTAGCAATACGAAGAAGCGCTTTAACATCTGGGTCGTGAGGTACGGCATTCAGTGGATCCCAAAAGAAAACGAGAACGTCGATTTTGCCTTCTGAAATGAGAGCGCCTAGTTGTTGATCACCGCCCATCGGACCACTGATCATGCTCTTGATCGCAAGTCCAGTTTCTTTACTCAGCATGTGTCCTGTCGTGCCAGTTGCGTAAAGGAAGTGACTCTGTAGCTTTTCTTTGTTTTCTTTTACCCAGCGAAGTAGCTCAGGTTTGCAGTTGTCGTGAGCAACCAAAGCCACATGTTTATGGGTTGGCATGGTACGAATGGTTTTTTGCATCAAGATGTTTCCGTTTGTATGATTTTAAAATTGTTGTGGCTCAATAGAACACGTTTTTGGTCTTTCAATCAACAGCCTTAACACGGAATGTCGGCCTATATTCTGACGGAGATAACGATTCTTCGATCGTGTCGTCATGAAGCGTCTTCGGAGTCAGTGGTTTGATGGTTGGTGAGGCATGTTTGTCATAAGCTTCACCTCTTAAGTAATACGTTGCTTGCATCACGGAAAGCCGACCTTGCTGCACCATTTTATCTGTTGGTGCGAAGAGCACTTTGTTACGTAACAGGCCTCGATATACACCATGACTTAAGTACACAGAAACTAAACCGATCTCCTCAGCTTTGCCGGCACTGCGCAGCTCACTGATGGCCGCTTCAATCGCCACTGCACTGCCAACAATGTAATCTATATTTCCCATATCGATCACACGTTGAACTAGGTTACGTTGTAACTCCTTGTCGTTGTCTGCCCAAAATGAGTCAACAATGTTGATATCACTTCCTTGTATCGCTTCATAAAATCCGGCAGTAACGGGTTTCGTACCACCACGAGTTCGCGGCCCCAAAAGTAAGGCAATGTTGGTTTTTCCTGACCCCTTTGGATGGCGAGCTGCCAAATATTGACCCGCTTCGTATCCCATCCAATGCCAGTCAACACCGACAGTCCCTTTTAGCAACTCACTTTGTTCTTCATCCAAGTCGAGTTGGTTCACAGTAGCAAAAACGGGAGTATTCCCCACCCAATTTTTAAGTGAATGCTCGTAAGCCTGTGGGTCCACGGTCCCAAGGATAACCGCATCTGCTCCCCATTGGTTACACAGTGCGAGTTGTTGTTCTTGACGGGTTTTGTTTGGGTAGCCGCCCGCTTCAAGGACTCGTAGCTCGACACCTTCTCTTTTCGCTTCGGACACCATTCCATAGTTTACTGACAACCAGTATGAATCCTTTAGGTGAGGGTATATTGCACATATTTTCTCTGCGGCAACCGCTGGCAAAGAAGCAACTAGGGTTAAAATGGCTGCAGAATGTTTGAAAAATGTGCGAAATGCGTGTTGATTTTTAACCATGAAATGAAGTTCGTTGGCATAGATTAAGTAAACACTGCAAAATATAACGTAATATGTCGCTGAACACGAACATTAAGGTCATGAAAATATGCTGCTAGCAACTGCAAGCATCGGTCGTAAACTTTTGTTGTCTTTCATTGCGATGGCAATACTGGTCATGTTATCGGCACTTATTGGTGTGTCTGGATTTTCTTTGGTTGCCAAAACCGAAAGAAATGTTGTGGATTCTGCGATTCCCGCCATGATTGAGGCGAGACAAGTCTCTGAATTGAGTACTCGTATTATTTCGTCTGTACAAATGTTGTCGAACGCAAGAAACGAGCAGGAAAGAAAGGAGTCAGGGCGAGTGCTGTTCGAACAGCTCGAGTCTTTACTCACTCACATCAAGGAGCTCGGGAGTGAGTCGTTCGATTCTCAATTGTTAGAAGCTTTAGAGAATAATGTCCAGAACGTTATCGACAATTTGGCAGAACTCGGTGTTTCGGTTGAAAAAAAGCTGTGGCTTGCAAAAGAGATAGATACTCGTGTTGAAGAAATGCGTCTGCTCAGTGAAGAGCTAGAACAACTAACTCGTACGCAAGTTCAGAATACAAGCACCATTGCTGTTGCTAACGTCACGCATATTTATGACTTATTAGAATCGAATAAAAAATCGCAAGTTTATCAGGCGCTAGATGCACTGGTGGAGGTCGATCTTGATCTGACTGAGCGATTGCATGAACTGCACTTGTTGGCCTTTAAAATGTTGAATCAGATTGAAGAGGCTCGGACATTAACGAATATTGAGCGAATTCAACAGGTTCAAAGTGATTTCGATAGCAACCTCAAAATCATGCAACGCCGTGTACTCGCTGTGGAAGATCCTACGCGCTCTAAGCAAATGAGCCAACTGCTCATAGAGCTTGGTAAGCGTCAGGTCGTATTTTCTATACTGATGCAGCAATACGAGAATAACGAACAGTCACAACAACTGATGCAAAAGACATTAGAGTTGTTCTCAGAGCTTAATGGCACGGTCAACAAATTGGTTGATGATTCAAACAAAACCACTACCGTCGCTGTAGACCAATTGACCAGCACACTGAAATTCGCTCAGTGGTCTTTAACCGTTATTTCAATTGTTGGTTTGATTGTATTGGTGCTGATTTTATGGCGTGTGGTGTACCTTTCTGTTGTGAAGCGGTTAGCTGAATATTCCGCTGCGTTGCTGTCTGTGGCGCAGGGTAACTTAGCGGTTGAGTTGGAAGTGAAAGGCAAAGATGAGTTGGCGCATATGGGGCAGGCCATCATCACGGCTCGTAATACCGCGCAAGCACTAAAAGTGGTAGCAGAGGGTGAAGCTCAAGCCAAGCGAGAGCTTGAGGAGCATAAAGAGCATTTAGAAGAGCTCGTTGAGCAGCGCACTTCGCAGTTAAAACAAGCAAACCGCCGTTTGAATGAAGAGGTTTTGAATCACGCTAAAGCTCGCAAGCAAGCAGAGCAAGCGAGCCGAGCAAAATCGGCATTCTTGGCGACGATGAGCCATGAGATAAGAACGCCAATGAACGGAGTGTTGGGGACAGCACGCTTGTTGATTGACTCAGGCCTCAACCCAATTCAAAAGCGTTATGCGGAAATCATTAATCGTAGTGGTAAAACGTTGCTCGCGATCCTTAATGATGTACTGGATTACTCCAAGATTGAAGCGGGGCATTTAGAAATTCGTCACATGGGCTTTGATTTACACCAAATGGTGGAGGACACTTTCCAGTTAATGAACAGTCGAGCACAAGAGAAGAAGCTGCTGTTCTCCTACCATATTGAAAGTGATGTTAGTCGCTACTGGAAAGGGGATGTCACCAGAATCAGTCAGGTGCTGAACAATCTCGTTGGTAACGCGATTAAGTTCACTGACGAAGGAGAAATTGATATCTACGTTAGCCTGAACCCTGAGGACGAGTCGCAAGTCCTGTTTGAAGTATCAGACACTGGAATAGGAATTGCCAAAAAATACCAGAGAACGTTGTTTGATGCCTTCACGCAAGCTGAAGGTGGGATGAGCCAAACTGGAGGCACGGGGCTTGGACTTGCCATCAGTAAGCGAATCATTGAAGCGATGGGCGGTGTTTTAGAAGTCGATTCCGAAGAGGGAAATGGTAGCCGATTCTGGTTCTCTATTCCGTTAGAGGAAAGCGAACCTATTGAAACAGGAACCGTGGCAACCGCACGTTGCAAAGTGAAAGCAAAGGTCTTGCTAGTAGAAGATAATGAAGTCAACCGAGTGGTCGCGGAAGGCTTTCTAGAAAGCATGGGGCACCAAGTCGTGATGGCAGAAAACGGCTCACAAGCAGAGCAACTGATCAGCACACAAGATTTTGATATCGCTTTGGTCGACATCAACCTCCCTGATTGTGATGGAACTGAGTTGATCCAACGCTTAAAGCGGATTGAGTGTGATAAGCCGGCCAATAAAGCGCTTGCCGTCACGCCAATGATTGCAGTGTCTGCGCACGTTTTTGCGGAAGAAGTTGAGCGCTATCTAGCCGCTGGTTTTGACGGATACTTGCCTAAGCCATTGGCAAAAGAGGCACTCGCGGCATTGATTCAGGATGCGCTAGACGGAAAGCCGTTGTTGTTGCCACAAAATGCCGACTGTACCCCGTTTGATCAAATTTCGCCTCAAGAACAAGAGCTACAATCAAAGGTCGTTCAAGCACCTAAAACAAAGGAACCCGATGTGGTTATCATTAATCCGAGCGTGATTGAGTCCGATATGAAAATCTTGGGCAGAGATAAGATGTTGCACATTATTAATCTGTTTAGAGCCACCAGCACCGATGTATTAAGCAAGCTGCAAGCGTCTGCTGAGGACAATGATAGTAAAGAAGTAAAGAACCTTGCCCATAAATTAAAGGGCAGTGCAGGAAGTTTAGGGCTAACTGCGCTAATGAACGCTTGCCAAGCAATTGAAGCCGCGCCTCAACCTCTAGATACCTATAATGCGACTAAAGATGATTTAGTTTCTCAAGTGTCTGCATCAATTCAAGCTCTGGATGAGTTAATGGCGAAGTAATCCATCGAGCATTGAAAATAAAAAAACCTCCGGCTTTCCGGAGGTTTTTTCTATTCGGTCATGTCATCTTCCCACTCGAATCGAGTGTCTAGGGCATAAGGGTCATCATCAAAAGGATGTTCCACTTTGCCACGCAAGTATTCGAGTTGATGCTCAAGCATATTGACCGTTTCGTAGTCTCCCTCAGAACAAGCAACGTAAATCTGTTGTTCAAGAGCGGCAATGTTATCTCGGATACCCATGAGAACCCCCTTTAAATCATCATCGATTCTCAAAACGATTATAGTCAAGTAATCCAAATTCGATCGGTTGTTTTGTACGGTACCAATTATGTAAACGATCGCTAAATGACCAGAATTTTTCTGAGCTTCTACGAATCGCAAAATTATCCAATAACTTAACGTAATCGGACTCGTTTTGGATGGCACTAAATTGATCGACAAAATCTTTTACTTGGTTTTCGTTGATCGAGAAAAATGCCGCAGGGTAGCTTCCCACAACGCCGCGTACAATGGTCATATCATCGTTAGCAAAGTCACGGTTACTTTCTTCATCAAACAAGCTAGAGATGTTTGTGTGTGCATTGTTGTGAAGTAAGGTGAACAGTTCATCTTCCCCTGATTGACTTCTCACCATAAGCATAGTGATTTGCGGAACGGTTTTTAGGCCTTCACCACGAACGTGGTCAATACGTTTTAGTTGCTTTTCACTACTCGCAGAAAGAGCCGTGTCTTGAATTTCGTAGCGAGGCAGAAGCACATCTGAAACATGTTCGCTCAACAACTCCACCAACTCCGTTTTTGGATCGTCACTCTTATACTGAACGCTGGTTGGTTGGTTAAACGGCTTCACATTTCGTTGTAAAAAGTCACTCAACTGCGGGCTTTGATCTTTATACCAGCTAGATTGCAGTTCATGGCGCATATCGGCGGGTAACAACGAGATAAAGTTACTTTCGCCTTCTAGACGCAAGAAGTCCATAAACATTCGTGTCATGAGCTGATGGCCGAAGTTACCGTAAACGTCAAACCCAGCAACAAGCAAATAGTGGATACGCTCTAGTAACGCGTAGTCAAGAATCCACACTGTTTTAGGCTGCTCACCAACTAACCCTTGAACAACAGAAGCACTATCAAAATGGCGGAATATCGTTAATGCCGCATTATGGTTGGTGCCATTACCGTCCCAAATTACATCGGTGGATAGGTTTTCACCTTCTTTAAACCAGTTATTAGTGAACTCAGATTTAGCCTCTAGGTAGCGAGCTTGCTGGCGCGCGTACTTGACCCAGTTGGTAACAGGTAGCGTGTTACTTTCTTGTTCTGCCGGTAGTTTTAGGTTATCAGCCTGAGATCGGTAAAACTCATTTACTTCTGGGATGTCTGCTTTATCTGGATCAAGGAAAAACACCCAAAAGCGATCATTGATAACATTCAATGCCAGTTGGCCACGACAAACTGGGCCTTTGATGTATGCCATTATTGTATTTTGTGCATTATCTAGCATGAACTTAAAGCGCGATTTCACTGGAAGGTCGATGAATGATGTCATCGGGTTTGCAGCAACTTCTGGTGCATAACTCGGTAGCTGGCTAACCGTGTAATCAGCATCAATAAACCAAGTTTTCCAGTTCTCTATGCGTTGCTTGTTTACCGCGAATGGCATGTGAGTTTTATCTACTATGGTCCCTTGCTCTGGAATAATTCGATAAAACACACGTTCAACCCCTGGATCATCGTACGGGCGACGCGTTGAAATACGTTTGACGGGCTGTCCTGGTGGTGTAGCAGAGCGGACGAGCGTGAAGAATCGGGGATCTTCATCGAGTTCTGAAAAGTAGAGATGAGATAAAAACAAATGCTCATATATATACCTAGCCATCAGCTGATTTTTCAAATCAGAGTGGTTAAGTAATGTTTCGTACTTATCTATTTGCGCTTGCTCATTCTCACTAACAGGTTGGTGAACGTTCATTATTGCGCCGTTTTCCAACCAAGTCATGAGTGTGTGGTATTCACTGTTTGATAGATTTGGCATACCAAAAGGCATGCCCCAGGTTGGGTTATCCTTCTCGTATTGCTCGTATTCTTCAATCGTCGGACAGGTTTGCTCTCGGTCTATCGAAAAGTCAAAGCCTTCTAACTGGACTTGGTCAGGCAATGGGTGGCGCTCTTTTTGTTGTAGCAAACGTGCGATAAGTCCTGCATCAATGTTGGCTGCCATGCTTTGATCACGTTCGTTGAGAACCGGATGAAAACCCGCATCGCGCCACTCTTGGGTTGTTTCTGCATCTTCGAATAAGCGTGTTGGTGCTGCGGCTGTGAGTCTTGTTCCTTCATATACCAGTGCTTTACTCGCACCACGGTCAATGCCCTCAACAGAAGAGAGCTTAAGTTGGCATGGTGCATCGTAGCACGCGTGGCAGACGACACAGCGGTTATCCATAATGGGTTTAGCTTCGCTTTGGAAGAAGTTTGCTTGAGGGGTTTCCACGTCAACTGTGCGTTCACGCACGAGCTGTGGACCAAACAGTTGGTCATAGTTAAGACCAGCATAGGTTGCACAGCCGGCAAACAAAGTAGCAATGCAAAGTGTAAAAATTAAGCGCAAATTCATTGAGTTATTTTACGTGATTAGAATTTGCATTAATTAAAGCAAAATAAGCGGTCAATTACCAAAAGTTGGGTCAATTAGCGTTAATTTTTCTGTTGATTGTCTGAGCGCTTGAAAATGTAACCCTGGCGGTGGACTGTCTGAATTCTGTCTGTTGGAACGCCTTCGTGAACTAGACGCTTTCTCATTCTGCTCATGTGCATATCGAGTGCTCGATCATGTTCAGTAAATTCACGTTTTAGTACTGTTTCGTAAAGAAAATGCTTACTAAGCACTTGATCTTGATGGTGAGTGAGAGTTTGCAGCAGCTTAAATTGAATGCTTGTTAACTGAACAGATTTCTTGTTTGGCAAGTAATTGAGTACCACAGAGTGAGTGCGCTTATCTAGTAATAGCTCCTCATCATTATGGTGAACGCCGTTGTGTTGGCATTGGGAAGTTTTTCCATTTGAAACCTTGGAGTCAAGCACACGGGTACCTTAATTGTTAATAGTAGTAAAACGTATTATCATTAATATTTATATAAAAGCAATCAGGTACTTTATGAGCACTGTGATATGCGTAGACAATCTTAATACTTGAGATTACCAGTAGTGATGAATGATGCGATGGCGCTCTGAACTAAAGTGCTATTGGAGTGCGTATTAGCTACAAATAACGGTGTAATGTTAGGCAAAGATAGAAAGAATTCTCATTTAGTAAATTCGCTTATCCGCCATTTGTGAACTATACATTCTGTTGCAGGAAGCACTTTTCTAATACACACAGAGGTTTATATGACAGCGAAATATGGCGTTAAACGCCGATTAGCGATTCTTGCCGCCGCTTTAATCGGTGCGACAAGTAGCAGTATCGCAGCAGAGAAACCAAATATTCTCGTCATTTGGGGTGATGATATTGGCCAGTCCAATCTCAGTGCTTACACGTTTGGCTTGATGGGGTACAAAACACCAAATATAGACAGTATCGCCAAAGAAGGCATGATGTTCACTGACTATTACGGTGAGCAATCTTGTACAGCGGGCCGTTCTACTTTCATTACGGGCCAAACCGTTCTTAGAACAGGTTTGAGTAAAGTGGGGCTTCCAGGTGCTGATCTTGGCTTGAAGGAAGAGGACGCAACCATTGCCGAAATGCTGAAGCCGATGGGCTATATGACAGGGCAATTTGGTAAAAACCACTTAGGTGATAAAGATGAGCACCTTCCTACTAATCACGGCTTCGATGAATTTTTTGGCAACCTTTATCACTTGAACGCCGAGGAGGAGCCAGAAAACGTCGATTATCCTAAAGATCCTGAGTTTCGTAAAAAGTTCGGTCCGCGCGGCGTTATCCGTTCGTACGCTGATGGCAAAATTGAAGATACAGGGCCTCTAACTCGCAAGCGCATGGAAACCGTGGATGAAGAGACGTTAGATGCGGCACTCGACTTTATGGATCGTGCCGTCAAGGCTGAAAAACCTTTCTTTGTCTGGTGGAACGCAACTCGTATGCACTTCCGTACTCATGTGAAAGAAGAGAACTCTGGAAAAACAGGTATCAGCGAGTATGCAGATGGTATGGTCGAGCATGATAACCATGTAGGTCAGCTACTGAAAAAAGTGGATGATTTGGGTATTAAAGACAACACAATCGTCTTTTACTCCACCGATAATGGCCCACACATGAACTCGTGGCCAGATGCAGGTACAACGCCATTCCGTGGAGAGAAAAATACCAACTGGGAAGGTGCGTACCGAGTTCCTGCGATGGTACGTTGGCCAGGTAAAATTAAAGCTGGCTCTGTTTCGAATGATATCATGCATCACATGGACTGGATGCCAACGTTTGTTGCTGCCGCGGGTGATGACAATATCAAAGAGAAATTGCTCAAAGGTTATAGTGCGAATGGTAAGAAATTCAAAGTTCACCTAGACGGCTATAACTTCCTACCATATTTGACTGGTAAAGAGGATAAGGCCCCACGAGAAGAAATTTTTTACTTCTCAGATGATGGAGACTTAACTGCACTTCGCTATAACAAATGGAAGCTGGTCTTTATGGAGCAACGAGCAAAAGGCACGTTGCGTATTTGGGCTGAACCATTCACCACACTTCGTGTTCCTAAGATCTTCAACTTGCGTATGGATCCTTACGAAGTGGCTGATATCACTTCTAACACTTACTACGATTGGATGCTAGACCGTGCTTACATGCTTGTTCCTGCGCAAGCTTACGTAGGCAGATTCCTTGAAACGTTTAAAGAGTTCCCACCAAGGCAAAAAGCAGCAAGCTTCTCGCTCGATCAAGTGATGGAGAAACTAAAAGAGAACCCAAATAAGTAGGAAAAGCTAAGTGAAGTATCACATATAGAGAGAGGCTCATTAACGTGAGCCTCTTTTTTATCTGTAAAATTCTATCTATTCAGGTTTGTAGAAAGCTTGATGACGAAAACGCCTAACGCTTCAATTGACAAGAGTTATAAACAAATTGGTTCGTAGTGGGCTGCCGTTAAGTTGGCTTTGATTTTTTCACGTAGAGCGATGTGGGCTGGGTTGTTTACCTCTCGCTTATGGTAAACGAACTTGTAAGGGATAGAGCGTATCGAAATGGGGCAGGGCAAAATTTGAAGTTTGAGCGCTTTGCTCCACTTGTTTGCAAAAGATTGAGAAACGATCCCTAAACTGTCTCTTTGGGCGACATACAGCGCCATGCCCGCTAGCGAAGATGTGATCAAGTCGACTTTTCTTTCTTGAATTGTTTCCTTTGCTAGTTGCTCGAACCCCGACATGTTGTTCCATTTTCCTGAAAATAAACAGTGAGTTTCCTCATAAAATTGCTCTTTTGTGAGCGTGCCGTGTACACGGGGATGGTTCTCACGACAGATAACCACGGCTTCTTCCTCATAGGCATCTTCAATAATAAACGCTGCATCTTTCGTGATCACCGTATCGATTACTAGATCGACTTTTTGTTGTCTTAACAGCTCAAATAATAGGAATTTTTCGGGTGGTGATTCATAAAAAATAGTGTTCTTTATCGGGTCCATAATGTGCAACAAAATTTCCGAACAACACACTTCAAAATGATTTCTATCAGATATCGCATTGTCAATAATACTAACCGCTTGCTGGAATTGCGGCAGTAATTGATAAGCGGTGGAGGTTAGTGCGATACCTCGTCCTTTTTTAACGAATAATTGCTTATCTACGACTTGCTCTAAACGCTTTATTGCAGCGCTCACAGCAGGTTGTGTAAGCCCTAATTGTTCCGCGGCTTTTGTATAAGATTGAAACTCCGCAACAACAAGAAAAGTTTGGATCAAATTCAAGTCCATAACGTCACTCATAAATTTAATTTATAGGTTAACTAATTTTGACTGCATTTATCGCCTGAAATTAGTGCTTTATCTTATATCAACAATGGTATTGAAAAGCGAATACCGTTTTTTACGCACTAGCGAACTCTTGGAGATAATATGAAAAATGCGACCAAAACGAGCAGTAAAAAACTCGTACTTAACGCATGTACGTTAGCTTTGGGCGCTGCATCTGCAGTTGCACATGCAGCGGACAAACCCAACATTCTTGTCATCTTTGGTGATGATGTTGGTTACTGGAACCTTAGTACCTATAACCAAGGCATGATGGCGTACAACACGCCAAACATCGATAGCATTGCTAAAGAAGGTGCGAAGTTCACTAACTTCTACGCACAGCAAAGCTCGACAGCAGGCCGTTCTGCATTCATCACTGGTCAAATGCCAAAACGTACAGGTCTATCAAAAGTGGGCTTACCAGGCGCTCCGGAAGGTATCTCGGAAAAAGATCCGACGATTGCAACCGTGCTTAAACAAATGGGTTACGCAACCGGACAATTTGGTAAGAACCATTTAGGTGACCGAGACGAGCATCTTCCTACCAACCACGGTTTTGATGAATTCTTCGGCAACCTATACCACTTGAACGCAGAAGAAGAGCCAGAGAACGTGGATTACCCTAAAGATCCGGAGTTCAAGAAGAAATTTGGCCCTCGTGGCGTTATCCATTCTTACGCTGACGGCAAAATCGAAGATACCGGTCCACTAACGCGTAAGCGTATGGAAAATGTTGATGGTGAGTTTCTTGATGCCGCAGAGAGCTTCATAGAAAAGCAAGTAAAAGCGGACAAGCCGTTCTTTACTTGGTTTAACACCACTCGCATGCACAACTTCACACATGTTCCTGAAGAATACCAAGGTAAAACAGGTGCCGGTTTCTACGCGGATGGTGTTAAGCAGCACGATGACCAAATCGGTCAGCTACTTAACAAGATCAAAGAGTTAGGTGTGGATGACAATACAATCATTGTTTACACCACTGACAACGGCCCTATGGTTGATTTGTGGCCGGATGCAGGGATGACACCGTTCCGCTCAGAGAAAAACACTGGCTGGGAAGGGAGTTTCCGTGTGCCAATGTTGATTAAATGGCCTGGAAAAATTGAGGCAGGTAAAACATTCAACGGCATGATGTCATTAGAGGACTTTTTCCCGACACTAGTTGCTGCGGCAGGTGATACCAAAGTTAAAGACGAACTGCTAAAAGGCAAAAAAGTTGGCGATATGGACTACAAAGTTCACCTAGACGGTTACAACCAACTGCCATATTTAACGGGTAAGTCAGACAAATCCGCACGAAATGAGTTCGTTTACTGGAGCGACGACGGCGATCTTGTGGCATTGCGCCAAGGAAAGTACAAGTTCCACTTTATGATTCAAGAGAATGAAACGGGTATGGATGTATGGCGTAAGCCGTTCACTAAACTTCGTGTGCCACTGATCTTTGACTTGAGCATTGATCCATTTGAACGAGGCGATCAAGGCATGGGTTATTCTCGTTGGATGTACGAGCGTTCATTCTTAATGATGCCAGCAATGGATACAGTGAAAGAGGTGATGGGTACATTCAAAGAATTCCCGCCTCGTATGGAAGCAGGTTCGTTCGTACCTAAGTCTTCTAAGTAAATTAAGATTATATAGCGCTTTTTGGAGCGCTATATACCCAAATAGCTTCACTTTTGCTGTACAGCGCTCACGAGGTTATTTGGGTATATGTAATAGTGAGAAACGTATGAGTAAGATTTCCCCTCGCCATTCTACTACTATGCCTATTGTTCCTCTTAAAACGGCGTCTAAAGCGCCTGTTCTGGGCGCGTATGACCGTCGATTCCATGTGATGGCAAAGCCAGGTGGAGCAAAGTGCAACATCGATTGTCAGTACTGCTTTTATCTGCATAAAGAAAATCTACTGCACCAAGAAAAGCAGCCAAAAATGGACGACGCAACACTGGAAGCGTTCGTGAAAAGCTATATCGAAAGTCAGGATGGCGAAGAAATTGTATTCTCATGGCAGGGCGGGGAGCCGACGCTGCTTGGGTTGGACTATTTCCGCAATGTCGTAGCTTTGCAAAAGAAATATCAGCCGAAAGGCGTTCGCATTGAAAACGACCTTCAGACCAACGGCATTTTGCTAAACGATGAGTGGTGTGCGTTTTTAAAAGAGCACAACTTCCTAGTTGGCTTGTCGATTGATGGACCACGAGAGCTGCACGACAAATATCGCAAAACCCGCAGCGGTAAGCCAACGTTTGATCTCGTGATGAAAGCGGTAGATAAGCTCAAAGCGCATGGCGTGAAATTCAACGCGTTGGTCACGGTGAATCGTCACAATGCGAAATACCCGCTCGAAGTATATCGATTTTTAACCCAAGAATTGGGTGTGACTTATATTCAGTTTGCGCCGGTGGTAGAAGCCAACAACTTCCAAACAACCGCGCCGCAGTTTTGGAACGAACAGATGATCCCAACTAAAGGCAGTGATCTGGCTAAACCGGGGCATCCAATGTCGATTGTAACGGATTGGTCAGTCGATCCTGAAGACTGGGGACGCTTTTTAATGGCGACCTTTGAAGAGTGGGTGAATAACGATCTTGGCCGTGTGCTGGTTAATCTGTTTGAAACCGCGGTGGCGCAAGTAATGGGGAAACCGTCTCAGCTTTGCGTGACGGCGGAGTTTTGTGGCAAAGGGTTGGCGATTGAGCACAATGGCGACGTGTTCAGTTGCGACCACTATGTGTATCCAGAATACAAACTCGCCAACATTCATGAACACTCACTGAATGAAATGGCCTTCTCTACAAGACAATATACTTTTGGCATGGCAAAACGCGATTCATTGCCGACGTATTGTAAGCAATGCCCTTACTTGCCTTATTGTTGGGGTGAGTGCCCAAAAAACCGTTTGATCAAAACGCCGAATGGTGAGAGTGGTCTAAACTATTTGTGTTCGGGAATCAAAATGTTCTTTGATTATGCGTTACCGATGTTGGTTGGTCTTGCACAACTTCTCCAATCTCAAGAACCGCAAAGATAACATAGTGAATATAACCTTAAGTTATTTCATTTGTTCTTATACTTAACTATCGAAAAGACGGCTTAAACCATTGAAAAGGTATCCTATGAACCACGCACAACAAGCGATAAAAGAACTCATCGAACAAACAGAAAAAAGCGTCATTGGACAAAGCCACGTGGTTCGAGCTTTAGTCATCGGGTTATTAACAAATGGGCATATTCTGCTAGAAGGTTTACCGGGAACGGCAAAAACACGTTCCGTAAAATCGTTGGCGAACTTGTTAAACACCAGTTTTGGTCGAATCCAGTTTACGCCGGACCTTTTACCATCTGACGTGACGGGTACTGAGGTTTATCAAGAGCTGGATGGTAAGCCGCAACTCCACTTTCAACCTGGGCCCATTTTTAACAGCATTGTACTTGCTGATGAGGTCAACCGTGCACCAGCCAAAGTACAAGCGGCACTGCTTGAAGCCATGGCCGAAGGCACAATCACGGTAGGCGATAAAACTCACGTATTGCCGGACTTATTTATGGTGCTTGCAACGCAAAACCCAGTAGAGCAAGAGGGCACGTACCCACTGCCAGAAGCGCAAATGGACCGCTTTATCATGAAGGTTACCGTCGATTATCCAGAAGATGACGCCGAACGTGACATCATTCGTTTGGTGCGCAGTGAAGAATTGGGTGCGGAAACCAGCAGCGAAATTATTACGCCAAAACACATTGAGCCAGACGTGGTGCTAGAAGCGCGCCGTCAGTTACCAAACATCGTGGTATCGGACCTAGTGGAAAACTACATCGTTGCGTTAGTGATGGCGACTCGTAAGCCAGAGCGTTATGCCGATTCAAACTTAGCAAAATGGATTGAGATTGGCTCTAGTCCTCGTGCTTCCATCGCACTCGACAAATGCGCTCGTGCGTATGCGTGGATGCAAGGACGTGACCATGTGACTCCTGACGATGTGCGTGCCATGGTTCCGTCTGTATTGGGCCACCGTTTTTCTTTGACCTACGACGCACTAGCAGACGGAGTCGATCATCAACGAGTCGTACAAGAGCTGCTAGATTGTGTAGAAATTGGGTAAGTGGGAGGCATTATGGCTAAGCCAACTCTTGCGCCAAAATCACAGGGGATGGATCCCCGTTTGTACTGCGATTATGCTCGTTTAGTACGTCTGCAAGCACAAGCAGAATCATTCAGTTTACTTCCTCATCTAAAAGCGGGTAGCGTACTCTCTGGCCGACACAATTCGTTGTTTCGCGGTCGTGGATTGAACTTCGAAGAGCTGCGCCATTACCAATTGGGTGACGATATTCGTAACCTTGATTGGAAAGTTACGATGCGTACAGGTAAGCCGCACGTGCGCAGCTATACAGAAGAAAAAGATCGCAACGTAATCGTGTGTGTCGACCAGAGAAGCACAATGTTTTTTGCTTCGACGCAAGTAATGAAATCAGTTGTCGCGGCAGAGATCGCAGCGATGTGTGGGTGGCGAGTATTAAAAGATGGCGACCGAGTCGGTTTTGTCATCGCATCCCAGCAGGCGTTGTTTCACAGCAAGGCACAGCGTTCGCAAAACGATCTTCTGGCGCAACTTAAACGTCTCGCTAAAGCCAATCAATCGCTCAATGTGGACTCCCGCAACTCCGAAAAAGTAACGTTCAGTCAATGGATTGAGCTTATTAAACGCATGAAGCTCAAGCAATCCACTTTGATTTTTATCAGCGACTGGAGCGACTGCGAGGAGCACCACCTTGATCACCTTAAACAGCTACAACAGCACAACGATGTTCTTGCTGTGATGGTCAGTGACCCATTAGAACAAGCGCTACCAGACGATTTGGCAAAATCGAAATGGGTGGTTGGTGATGGGCAGTATCAACTCAATTTAGACAGCAACGCAAAGGTAGAAGCTGCGAGCGCAAAGCTTGAGGCTCGAACTAGCTTACAGCGTCAATCACTCTCTCAACTTATGGCGATGAAACACCTTCCGCACATCGAACTCGATACGACAGGTGAGCACATTAAACAATTCCAAAAACTGGTAGGAGGGCGTTAAATGAGTGATCTTCCTACGCCTCCGAGTACCTACATACTCAGAGAGCTGCATGATGTGGCTGTACCATCTAGCGTGAGTTGGTACCCGCAAACTATTGGCTGGAAAATTTTAGCGGCGGTTGTGCTCATTGCATTGGTGTATGTCGTATATCGATTGGCTCGGCAATGGTGGCATAATCGTTACCGAAAAGAAGCTCTACTGGCGATTTCGCAAATCAAATCGAGCGACAAAGACATGCCAAAAGTATTGTTCTCTGTGCTTAAAGTAGTGCTGATTCATATTGATAGCCGCAACGCGAAATTGTTTGATACCGCCTTTCTGCGCAAGCTCGATGCGCTGTATCCGCAAACCGAAGATTCTCAAGCAAACTCGCAAATGGTTTTTAACGATGAGCTTTCAAAGTGCTGGCTACAAAGTATTGTTGACCCAAGCGTTACGCTAACCAACGAAGAGCGAGTAACGCTTATTGCTCGTGCGAAAAACTGGGTGAGTGAGCACCGTTGTGATGCTCAAAAAAGCGCGGCAAATAAATCACCACGATTGAAACGCAAAGCACATCAGGGAGGTCAACATGAATGATCTTCTTGCATCGATAACTGGTTTGTCAGGTTTTGAATTTGCTCACCCAATGTGGTTTCTGGTTTTGCCCTTGCCGTTGGTGGTGTACTACTTGGTGCCCGCATATCGCACTAAGCAAATGGCGATCAAAGTGCCGTTTTTTAGTCAGCTGGTGGAAGCGATTGGCGAGACGCCATCAGAAGGTGCAAGCCAGTTGACCCCGAGTTGGTGGCAACGAGCAACGTTAATTCTTTCATGGCTTTTGGTGGTGTGTGCGATGGCAAAACCCACCGTGTTAGGCGAGCCTCAAGTTCGCGAGAGTTTAGGCCGCGATGTGATGGTGGTGGTGGATCTTTCGGGCTCCATGGCCGAGCCAGATTTCACCTCACGTACAGGCGAAAAAATTTCTCGTCTTGATGCGGCAAAAGAAGTGCTGTCGGAGTTTGTTCAGTCTCGTAAAGGTGACCGATTAGGCTTGGTGCTTTTTGGTGATGCTGCTTTCGTGCAAACGCCATTTACCGCAGACCAAAAAGTGTGGCTCGAACTGCTTAACCAAACCGATGTGGCAATGGCAGGGCAGAGTACCCATCTTGGTGATGCGATTGGCTTAGCGATTAAAGTTTTTGAGCAAAGCGATCAGTCGCGTGGTGCTTTAGAACAAGACCAAAACCGTGAAAAAGTCGCGATTGTATTAACCGATGGTAACGACACGGGCAGTTTTGTTGAACCGATTGATGCGGCGAAAGTTGCGAAAGCCAAAGGCGTGAGAGTACACGTCATTGCGATGGGCGATCCGGAAACGATAGGTGAAACCGCGTTGGATATGGACACGATTCATCGCATTGCGAAAGAATCCGGCGGTGAAGCGTTTGAAGCACTCAACCGTGATGAACTATCGGCTGCCTACGACGAAATTGGCAAACTGGAACCTCAACTTTACGAAAGCACCACATACCGCCCAAAACAAAGCCTTCATCATTACTTGATGGCGTTAGTGGTCATCATGCATTTGCTCGCGTTCAGCGTCGCAACACTCAAAAGAAGGACTGTTACACGATCATCATTAGGAGATAGCGATGTTTGATTCTCTTAGTTGGACGCAATTCTTTACGCAGTTTCATTTTATTCGACCACTGTGGTTACTGGCTTTGGTCCCCATGTTTTTCTTGGTGTGGTTACGCTGGCGAGAAGAAAGCAAGCCAAGCTGGAAGGATATTCTGCCCGAACATTTACGCAATGCTTTGACGATAGGTGAGCGAGGTTGGCGTAAGCAACTGCCGCTTAAGCTCTTGATGCTGATTGTGTTCATCGCCATTGTGATTTGTGCAGGCCCAACGTGGCAACGTGAATCTTCCCCCTTTGGCGAAGATAAAGCCTCTCTGCTGGTGGTGCTTGATAACAGCGAATCGATGCTGCAAAAAGATCTCCCACCAAACCGCCTTGAGCGTTCCAAACAGAAAATACGCGATTTGCTAGCCGTGCGAAAAGGCGGAAAAACGGGATTAGTCGTGTTTGCGGGCAGTGCTCATGTCGCGATGCCTATAACTCAAGACAGTAAAGTATTTGACCCGTTTTTGGCGGCCATTACGCCAGAAATTATGCCCGTGCAAGGTAAGCTTGCCGAAAAAGCCTTGCCGTTAATTGACCAACAATTGCAAGGTCAACCAGGCTCTACCGTTCTGTTGGTGAGTGATGGCGTTAATCCAGCCACGATTGAGCAATACCAAGCGTATTTCTCGGGCAAATCTTATCAACTGTTAATTCTTGCGGCAGGGAATGCTGACATTGTGAGTAACAACCCAATGGATTTGGATTCTCTACAAGAACTGGCTAGTCAGGCTAACGGTCGATTGGTGGAAGTGACCGTCGATAATAGTGATATCGAGCAACTGAATCGATACGTTGAGCGCAATATGCAGCTTAATGGCGAATCTTCAATGCCTTGGAAAGACATGGGGTATCAAATTCTGTTCCCAATCGCGCTGATCATGATGCTGTGGTTTAGAAAAGGGTGGTTAGTGCAGTGGTGCGTGATTGTAATGGTGAGCGGCACGTTATTGATGCCAACAAGTGCATTGGCCGAGAACATTTCAGTTAAAGCCGAGCAGCCACAAGTTGTGCAAAAAGTGACGGCTTTCGACAAGGTGGCGCAATGGTGGTGGGATTTGTGGCTAACGCCAGATCAACAAGGACAGCGTTTGTTCAACCAACAAGCGTATTTAGAAGCTGCAAAACACTTTGTCGATCCATTACGTAAAGGCACGGCGTACTACTACGCTAGCGAGTTTGAGCTCGCGCACAGTGCGTTTTTGGAAATGCAAAACGACCCGTCCGAAGAGGTTAGAGATTACGGTCTTTACAATGCGGCGAGCGCATTGGCGCGTCAGCGAGAATATTTGGCTGCTCGTGACTTGTTAAAATCCCTAGCCAGTAAGCCCACGTTGAGCGAGTCGTTAAGACCTGATGTTGAGCACAACTTGAAAGTGATTGCTGGCATCGTCGATGAGATAAATCAGATGAGTGAAAGTCAAGCCGGAACAGAGCAAGAGGCGTCAACCGAGCTAGGCGACAACCCTCAAACCGCAGAAGGGGCGGATGAAAAAACGTCAGCGGAGTTGATGATTAAAGAGACGTTAAGTGCAGACGACATCTTAGGTAGCCAAGAATTAGCCGACAAATGGTTAAAGCGAGTCGAAGCGGATCCTAAATACTTCTTAAATGCGAAGTTTCAGATTCAATTGCGTTCAATAGAAACCGGAGAATCAACTTCTACTGCGAACGAAAATACAGAGGAGGCGGTGCAATGATGAAAAGCCACCGTTTTACGCCCTTTGCTTTACCCTTGTGGTTAGTTATCTGTTTCGGTTTCCTCCTGAGCAGTAGTGTGTTGGCTCAAGATATTCGTGACGTTCAACGAGAGCATGGTGTTGAGTTACAAGCGTGGGTTGGTAAACAACCAACGGCTGGAGAGAAGCGTAAAACACCAAGTTTTAGCGTCAATGAGCAAGTTATTTTAACCATCGAAGTGGCAACGCCGCGTTGGTTTACGGGTGGTACGAGAATTGGCAATATTGAAATACCCAATGTTATCGCCAAACAGCGTAATCAACTAGCAACCAACTTTACTGAGCAAAAAGAGGGACAAACTTGGTCGCGTCAACGCTGGGAAGTGACTTTGTATCCACAAGCATCTGGTGATTTTGTGATTCCACCTGTCGCTGTGGGCGTTCAGGTGTCGGCGCCGGATGGCGAGAAGGTGTCAGGCACACTTTATACGCAGCCGATTAAGTTCAAAACTGTCTTGCCATCGGGATTGTTGAGCGGTGATACGCCTTGGTTTTCTGCAACGCACGTAGACGTAAAACAAGAGTGGGAAACCTCCACTGAGTCACTCAAAGTTGGGGATGCAATCACGCGTAAAATCACCATTTTGGCTCATGATTCGCTATCTGTGTTGCTACCAGACTTGTTGAAAGGAGAATCAACAACCCGTTACCAAGCGTATCCTCAACCGCACCGTTTGACAGATACGCAAACACGTGGTGACTACCAGTCAACACGCACAGAAGAGAGTGTGTACGTGATTCAACAAGGTGGTGAATTAACCCTGCCAGATTATGAGTTCCGTTGGTGGAATAGTAAGACTCAACAAGTGGAAACGGTGGTGTTAGAGGGCAAAACATTTGCTGCGAAGCACACGTTGAAATCCTTCATCAAAACGTACTTTGCATGGATTGTATCCACGCTTGTATTTCTGGGTTTTGTGATTATTTCATTGGTAGCCATTAAACGTTACTACCGCAACAGACCGACACCAGCATGGCTGACGTTCCACCGTTTGTTAAAGGCTAAACGTTGGTCTGAAGCAAGGACCATATTGTACAAACAATTGCGTTTAAATACGGCCGAGCTAGAAATGACCAAAGCCGATACGAGTGAATCGTGGCAAAAAAGTGCGTCGCGAATGCAAAATGGTGAAAATAGCGCTCATTTACTGAAGTCGATGTGGCGCAAAGTCCAGACCAAACAAAAACGCTTTAAATTCCGTATTCCGCGAGCGTTACCAGAACTGGACAAAGTCATTGGAAGAGATGGCAATGAATAAAACGGGGCGCTAATATAGCGCCTCGTTTTTATTAGAGAATAGAGTTCAAATGAGCCAAGAGTTTATGCGCCGCGCATTGGAAGTGTCCAAAAATGCGCTTCCTGAATGTCAACCCAACCCGCCGGTTGGCTGCGTGTTAGTGAAAGACAATCAAATCGTTTCTGAAGGTCATACTCAAGCGATTGGTGGCAATCACGCGGAAGTGGAAGCGCTGAATGCGTATCAAGGCTCGTTAGAATCGGTGACGGCATACGTTACGCTGGAACCGTGTTCGTTTGTTGGTCGCACGCCAGCTTGCGCGGTGACATTAGTCAAATCCGGCATAAGCAAAGTCGTCGTAGCCATATTGGACCCCGACCCGCGCAACAGTGGTCGAGGTATCGAGATTCTAAAACAAGCAGGTATAGAGGTAGAAACGGGTTTGTGCGGCGAGGAAGTCAGCGAGTTTCTTACCCCTTACCTAGGCAAAGCCTAAGTCAAGCTTTACGTTGCACTATGGTGCCAGTTTATGTGGTGAATGAAGTGCGTCAAAATTGAGTTAAAACTCATTAAAACAAGCGATACCGCCCATTTATTGCACTTGGCTACGTGAAGGATCATGCTGTTAGATTAAAATAGAGAAAGTGACTTTTGAAAAATTTAATAGCATGAAACCGACCGACCTTAATCTTATTCCCATTTTCACTGCCATCTATGAAGAGCGTAACTTGTCTCGGGCGGCGGCGCGTTTAAACATCACCCAGCCTGCGGTGAGTAAAGCGCTAGCAAGGCTACGTGATATCTACGATGACCCATTGTTTCATCGTTGCGTTAAAGGTGTCGAGCCTACCTCGTTTGCGATGGATATTTATCCTGCTCTTCTAGCTTCAGTACAAAATTTCACTTCGACATTATCGGCCTCTAGTGAGTTTGACCCTAAAGTGTCGAATAGAGTGTTTTCTATTGCCTGTGTGTCCGTTGCAAGCTTTGAGTTGCTACCTCAAGTCATGAAACAAATCCGTGTGTCGGCGCCAAATGTTGCATTAGAAGTACATCCGCTTTTTACGGAAGATTTTGAAAGTGATCTGCGGTTACAACGATACGATTTGATCATTGATATCACACCAAGAGCAAGAACGGTGTTAAAACTGGAAACTGTACTTACGGAGCGTTTGGTGGTGGTATGTAGCGAAGCGCATCCACGCCTGAATGACGAGATTACGGCTGAACAATTTTTTGAAGAAGAACACGTAGTGGTTTCGCAGTGGCAGAGTCGTAAGAGCTTGTTAAACGCCGATGACATTGTCGACTTGGATAAGAGAAAGATTAAGTATCGAGCCTCAGGCGTACTAGAAATGCTCCCAATTATTTGTGGTAGTGAATACATTGGTTTAATGCCAGAGTCGATGATCAACTTGTTCAATAACACCTATCATGTTAAATCTTTATCAATGCCATTTGATGAACAAATGTATGAGCTTTGTACAATCTGGCATCCTAGTCGCACAAACGACAGCGCCCATCAGTGGTTACGTTCACAGATTAAGCAAGCAGGAAAAGTCATCAACCAATAGGAAGTGCAATGAAAAAGACAATACGTGCCATCCTTAACGGAAAAAAAGCTGGGAATCCAGAGTTAAGAGATGCAATCATGAAAATGAGAGAAAAAGGCATCGACGTACAGGTGCGTGTGACGTGGGAATCTCAAGACATGCCGCGGCTAGTTAAAGAAGCGGTTGATGAAGGCATTGAACGTATTGTTGTCGCTGGTGGCGATGGGACCGTCAATGAGGCGGCTTCTGCGATTATTCAAATTGACAAAGAAAAACGCCCTGAGTTAGCCATTATTCCCCTTGGTACCGCCAATGACTTTGCTACCGCTATTCAAGTACCTAATTCCATTAAGGCGTCTTTATCTCTTGCTGTTGAGGGGCAGTCCGCTTTGGTCGATTGCGTCAAAGCGAACGATCGCTGCTTTATTAACGTGGCAACAGCAGGGTTTGGTGCAGAAGTTACAGCAGAAACGCCTGTTGAACTCAAAAACTTTCTTGGCGGCGGAGCTTACACGTTAACTGGTGTTATAAAAGCACTTGGCTTTAAACCATATGACGGAACAATAAAGATTGAAGGTGGCGCGTATCAGGGAGAAATGTTGCTCGGTGCGTTTTGTAATGGGCGCCTTGCTGGAGGTGGGCAAGAGTTAGCTCCAAAAGCGATGATTAATGATGGGATGATGGATCTAACATTGGTGCGCCCATTTTTACCTCATGAGCTGCCTAAAGTAATCGACGAGATCAATAACCCGAGTGAGAAAGGAGAGTTTGTGAAGTACACTAAAGCAAGCTGGTTGGAGATAGATTTTCCGAATCCATTGCCTCTTAATTTAGATGGAGAACCTTATCATTCGAGAACCATTAGATTTGATGTTCAGCCTAAGAGTATACGATTAGTCGTACCGCAAGATTGCCCTTGCTTGACTAGCTAAACGAGCGTTTTCCATGATTATTGCGTAACACAGCCACTAAAATGTGGCTGTGTTATTTGTGTTGAGGTATTAGTCAACTTCTTAACGTTTTTGAATGGTCTCAACGTCTATTTGCGTAGTTGTCCAATCTGAATCAACCTCTCCTCGAATCATTACGGTATCTTTTGGTGTCACTTCTTGACCCATCCAATCTTCGTTGTCGATCTCTACTTCGATCTCACCAGTGTTGTCTTTGAACAAGTAAGTCTCGTTACCAAATGATTGAACAATATGCCCGGTTAGCACTACAGCGCTGTCGTCGGTTGCGTTGCGCGCCTCTTTCACCGTATTGATTGCACTGACTTCTGGACCATTAAACGCGGCGAAAACCGAGCTTGAAAGTAGGGCAAGCATGGATGTTAACAATACTCTTTTCATTATCATCTCCTTATATTAGAAGTAATAAGTTGTGCCTACGTTAAAGGATGCAGTGTTCGCGTATCGGTCTAGTTGATATTTTGCGTTTACACCTATGGTGAGCTGCGGGAAAATTCTGTATTCCGCACCCACTGAGAACATTGCGCCTAGCTCGTTGTTTTTCTCCGCGCTATGGAAAAGCGTGTTGGTCATTTCCACATCGTCGTTCGTGACAAGTTCGTATTCTTGATGTTTAGAAACCTTGGCGTTGTATTCCGTGTACGTTAGACCCGCTTTGAATTTTGTTGTCCATTTATCATTTAATGCATAGTTAAACACAGGAGCCAACGACACTTGCTTGGCTTTGATTGACGCATCCCAATCCATTTCATGATGGTAATCTTTGCCATCGATTGACTTGATACCTAGGTTTTTTGAACGACTATCATCAAGGTCAAACTGGCTGTAACCCAGTTCCAATGCCCAGTTGTCATTAAATGCGTAACCGACAAAGCCTGAGAAAATACCGTCTTCAAGCTCAGGGTTGAGTGTTACGTTGTCAGTTGAAAAGTGAGGTTCCAAATCATGGTCAGTGGTGCCTAGTCCATATTCCAGACCTACATAAGGAGCCGCAGATACCGAAACTGAGCAGGTAACAAGTAACGCAAGAAGTGTTTTGTTCATTTTATTTTGCCTCTTCAAATCAACTTAGTGAGTAGAAGCGCATTTTGTGTGAAGAAGCGTGAAGCGATCGTGAAGAAACGAAAAAATGTTTAGAAAAAAGAGCAAGGGGCGATAACCGAGGGGCGGTTTGAGTGAACAAACACCAAGCTCTTTATATAGAGTAAGTTAAGTTGCTGCGACGTAACACACCGCAAACGGGACATTAAGGCGAGTAAACTCTTTGATCCAACGCCATTGGTTATCCTGGAGTTTATCGCCTGGCCCTTTTACTTCAATCCATTCGAACTCGTTTCCTTTAAAAGCAATCAGATCAGGCATCCCATTGCGGTAAAGCTTTAGGTCACTCAATTGTATTTTAAATAGCGCCATCAACATGTTAGTTGGGATTGTATCGAGTGCCATTTCGAGTAGCTCTTTACTTATTAAGCTCCAATGCACAAATGGATTGCTGATACCAAACTTCTCATCGTATCTAGTTAACAACGTATAAGTATTGCCCGTTTCCAACATATCAAACGTCGCATCTATCAAAGCTTGGCGTTTGGTAACAAAATCAGAATGGTACAAATCCAGAGGACGATGTTGATAGGCATTGATGAATGCGCCTTCGATGGGAGCGAAAATCGCATCCCAAAAAGTGAGACCAAGTAATGCATTAAGCAGTGCATTTTCGGCGTAAAATACAGTCCAGCCTAAGGACTCAAAATACGCTTTGCTGGCGAGTTCGACTCTCTGTTGAGATAAATCCAGTTCAAGGCGGTATTCCGTACAGGTTGGCTTCGTCACTCTTGGCACTTTCTCGCCTTGTTTTCGTTTTAACCGTTGCTCAAGTTTTTGTGCAACTTCGAGCTCAGACACATCGATCGGTGAGTTAAGCATATCTGTGACAATGTCACCAAATAAATCATCATGGTTTAATTTGTCATAGATACGTGCGCGTCGTTCTCGGCTCGGTGTGAGTTGAGTTTGGCCAAATAGAGACAGGGCGGTCTCTAGATCATTAAGCCGTTCGTAATCACGTGCTATGTCATTCAACATGTGCTCGCGTTTACGATCTACGTAACGGTGTTTAACGGGCTGAGGCATTGCCTCAATTAATAAGTCGAGATTGGCTTTGTCTTTTCGGTCAAATTGCCAGTACAGGTTGGCCAACTGGCTTAGTTCAATTAAACGGTCTATTTGCTCACGTGAATCAAAGAAACGGCGCACTTTACTCAATTGATATTGCTCGAACTGATGCAAACCTAAGTCATCAAGCACAAACTGACTTAAGTCTTGATGGGTGTTGGCAAAAAACAGAGTGAGCAACACGTCGATCATATGAGCTGAATTGAGTTTGACGATCGTAAACTCAAGCTTCTCTATACGATCAAATTCCGCATTACTCAAACGTTCGACAAGGGCGTCTTTCTTGAGTGATTTCGGCAGTTCGGGATAAAGCGCAGAGATTTCTGGTTTGGTCAGTAAATTGGCCGCTAACTCTTGATGAGAAAGGGGTGGGGAAAGGGCTACAAACTCATGTTGACTCAATTCCGCCAGCGCTTCATTGATAGAAGGTATTTCTTGATAACTCAGTTTATCACTTCGAAACCAACATCCCTTTCGGCTGTATAAACGTACCAAAAGGCACTGGGCGTGTTTGCTCAAAGAATCAAACGAGCAAAGCCATGCGTGTTCTTCCTTGGTCAGTAAATCGCTGTACCAAGTTACTGCGTGATGAGTCAGCTTAAAGAAGTTCTCTAGATAGTAGTCTGGTGCAAGTTCGATAGGGCTTTCCATAAACGACCGATAACAAAAAAGGCTTAACCCATAGGTTAAGCCTTTTTGCTATCAAATCAATTCGCAATTATGCGTTTTTTAGCTGTGCTACTTTCGCATCAGACAATGGCTTAGTGATGAACGCAAGTACGATACATACTGCCATCATTGCCGAAGAAATTGTGTAAGCCAAGGTGTAGCCGTCGCCATTTGTCATCGAGAAACCAACAACCGCTGCGCCGATTGCACCACCGATACCCCATGCTGTGTAAAGCACACCGTAGTTAGTGCCGTAGTTTTTCAGACCGTAGAACTCAGCCGTTAGAGTAGGGAATACCGCTAGAAGTGTGCCGTAACCTACCGCTGCGATTGCTGTACCGATGATCAGTGTAAACTCAGAGTCGAACGTCGCGAACAGCACCATGTTTACGCCTTGTAGAACGAACGCGAGTAGAAGCGTACGAACACCGCCGATTTTATCTGCAAGCATACCCGCGGCAACACGACCGCCAGAGTTAAATACAGCAAGAATAGACGCTAGGTAAACCGCGTTTGGCAAGTTTGCTTGAACGCTTGCGATTGTCGTGATGTTACCAATGATCATTAGACCAACAGAAGCTGCAAACGCGTACATGATCCATAGAGAGTAGAACTGTGGCGTTTTCAACATTGCTTTCCAAGTTAAGTCATCTGACTTTTTCACCGCTTTAGGTGCTTGGCCTTCTTTTACTTTAGGCTCCGCAGGTGTGTAGTCTGCTGGTGGGTTGTTGATGGTTGCTGCAAGAGGAACCGCAATCGCTAGGATACCAACACCAAGAACCATAAAGCTAGTTTGAATGCCCATGCTGTCTATTAGCGCAGAAGTTACTGGCGCAAGGTAAATAGCCGCTAGACCAAAACCTGCCGCAATAATGCCGTTAACCATACCTTTCTTCGAAGCGTGGAACCACTTCATCGCAGAAGGTGATAGGCATGCGTAACCAAAACCGATACCTGCACCTGTGATCACACCGAAGGTAATGTTCAGCATGAGTGGAGTGTCAACAAAGCCAGACGCGATCATGCCCAGACCTGTAAGAACAGTACCTAGGATAAGGATCATTCGAGGGCCCATGCGGTCTTGAAGAATACCTGCAATAAGAAGACAGATAGAGAAAGTGATGGTTGCAGTTGCGTAAGGTGCAGAAGCTTCTGCAGCACTCCAGCCTGATTCAGTTACCAGTGCCTTGTTGAATACACTCCAAGCATACAGGATGCCAAGACAAAGGTTGATACAGAACCCTGCTAACAGGATGCGCATAGCTTTATCAATCTTGCTCATTTTTATTCTCAGTTTTTCCTCTTATTGGCAATGCCGCAAAGAAGGTTGGTTTAAAGATGTTTTTTCTCAAAATTAGTTTGCGTTTTTCAACGTTTAACGCAATGAGCGCGGATTATAACCAATAAATATGTGATTGGAATCTCTTTTTACGGTTACTGATAAAATAATTTGCAACATTAAAAGTGGATGTGAATTCATGGTTTTGTATGTAGTAAGAACGTTGTAAAAAAGTGATATTTTTTGTTCGCTAATAACGAATGATGAGTCAAGACAGAGAGGTTTTACGCTGTTGAGTGCACAGTTCACATTTCAAATAAAAAATTTCAAAATGTTTCCATGTTAACCATCTGTAACAAAAATGGCGAATTTATCATCTAACTGTCGTAAGTATCAGATGCAAAGGGTTTCTTAATTTTTCATTGTTAACCTTTTGTAATAATTGAAGCTGATTAGCTTTTATGTTCATTAAGTGAGCAAAAAAGTAACTTGTAATTGCTGATTTTAGGCGCAGAATATAGTGAAAAATGAGTTTTCATTTATGAAGGGATGCTTTTTAGATTTGTTGTGAGGTGACTTATGAAACTGTTCCTATTACTCATGGCTTCGGTATCCGCTGGTATCGCATCAGCAGACCACATCCATTCATTTATGTTGGGCTTATCTATTGCTTCTTTAGCGGTAGGTAGCTGTTATTTCTTCGCATTTCGCAGCTCGCGCTTTCCACAGCTTGCTTTATTCCTACTCATTTGCGGTATGCTTTCTAAGTTGACGATAACCGTAGTCGGTGTGATGTGGGGAATGTCCGCGGAATTAATCACGTCTCCAATCGTATTCGCACTTTCATATTTATTCTTTTCGCTTGCCGTTACCTACTTATGGTTTAGCTACAGAGAGAGCATCACTAAGATTCCTGACCGATTTAAGTCAGCGTAAATCAACACATTAGAATAAAAAAAACGCCAGCACATTTGCTGGCGTTTTTAATTAAACGTAATTTTGTTCGGATATTGCTTTTAGTTTGATCGTGGCAATACCGTTAGGCACTCATTGGAACAAGCACCATAGTACCAATAATCACCGTGATAAGGCCTGCTAGAACTGGAACGGATGTGCGTTTTACAACCTCAAACGGGCTGATGTTTGCCATACCTGATGTCGCAACGATTACGCCAGATACTGGTGAGATAGTACGGCCTAGGTTTGATGCTTGAAGCATCGGGATAATTAGGAAAGCAGGGTTTAATCCCATTTTAGCAGCCAAAGATGGTGCTAACTCCACGAACGCATAGAAAGGCGCGTTACCCGAACCCGTTGCAATTGCTGCTGCAACTGTCAATGCAGTTAGAATAAGCATTAAAGCAACGCCGCCTGCACCAGCATTATCTGCTAGATGAAGTAGGTTATCGATAGCACCGATAGACATCAGACCTTGTGCAAAAACCCCTGCGGCAACCAAAAGCATCACAACGCCTTTGAACGCGTCAGCCATGCCTGCGTAGCAAGAATCTAAATCTTCTAGTGATTTTTTACCATCGAACTTATTTACAACATAATGGATCAGAGCTCCAAGGAAAATCGAACCAACCACAATAGTGTAGATGTCTAGACTAAGTCCTGGAATGGTACGACCGTTGAATAGGAAAACGCCGATGATAGGTAGAAATGGAAGAGCTGCATAAAACGCTGGTGCGTCAGCTTTGATCTCTGATACATCAATTTTTTCCATTGGTGTATTTTCTTTCTTATCTAAGTATTTGTTCCAGAAGAACGCTGCCGCTGCCATGACGATGATTGCGCAAATAGAAACAGGCAACACAGTTTGTACCGCAAACACATCAAGCTCTAAACCAGACTTTTCTGCTGCGATAACAACATCACCAGAAGTAGGAGAAAGGATGATTGCCGCTGGAGAGGCACACACTGCAACGGCTGCTGGACGAGAAATGCCCATCGCGACCATCATTGGGAATAATGTCGCCATTAATAGTACGCCAAGGCCTGTTGCAGAACTTACCGCAAGAGACATTAAACACGCCACAATGTAAGCCGCTACCAAAAGGACGTAAGGAGACTTGATGACAGAAAGCGGTTTAGAGAACTGTTTCACTACCACGTTGTTCGCGCCGATATGAGTCATGTATGACGCAAAACCACAAAGCAGCATGATTTGCATACCAAGACCGCCACCGCGGTATTGAAGCATGTATTTCACGTATTCAAGCGCATCTGTCACCATGTTACCAGTTGAGGTGATTTTTGACGGCAGCACGTCGTGCCCCAAAACGCCAGTCATAAGAAGTAAAGCAATACCAGCGGTCAGTAACACGCCCGCAGCTTTATAGCCTTTGACAATAAAGTAACCCACCGCAATGGTAACCACTAAGCCAATTAAGAGCTCTAACATAGGGATCTCCGAATGTTATGTAAAAAAGAAAGAAACTGTTTCAGTTTATGACAAGGAATTTACAGAATTCTTAGCTGTGGCACGAGACAAATATGGGGCTTGCATGATCTGAGACAAATAATAATTTAATAAATAATTTCGTTAGATTGTATTGTTGGAATTTGGTTTTCTAAGTGTTATGTGCTGGTTTGAAGCTATTTATAGGAAGGAAAATATGACTAGGAAAGTGAATGAATAATGAGTGAATTGATTCACAATAGGAAAAAGACTTTACTCAATAAGCAATTATTGGAAAACACTCTTCACAACAAAAAAGCTTCGCCGAAGCGAAGCTAAGTAATCGTAAGAATGAGGATAAACTATGCGTATCGACGAACCATAAGGTTCCAACTACGTTGCTGCCGTTCGAACTCTGCTTTAATTTGCTGGTACTTCATTTTCGTTACAGAACATTCGTATTTCTTTACCACACTGGCAGTTTTGGCACCGAGTACTTCTTTGCGCATCTCGTAGTATTCCTGCATGTGATGAACTAGAGTATCAAACTCGTGCTGTAGCTGATCGAGGATCGTTTGCGTGTTCGGTTTCGATTCTAGCTTTTCTCTTGCTTTCTTCAAAAGTTGACTCGCACGGGCCTTTTCAATTCTAAATGTAGGCGTTGTGCGCAACTTAGATGTGAGTCCTAGCCAAGAACATGACTTTATCAACCACTTCGTTGGGTCGTAATGCCACCAATACACGCCATTGCGATAGTCATTCTCGAAAATATGATGGAAATTATGGTAACCCTCTCCAAATGTGAAAAAGGCGAGTACACCATTATCGCGAGCAGTGTTTTTGTCTGTGAAAGTTTGCTTACCCCAAATATGTGCGAGGGAGTTAATGAAAAAAGTCGTATGGTGACTCATAAAGAGTCGAGCCGCACCAACGACCAATAACATCCCCCAGATATCACCGTAGATCAGTCCGAGCATGACTGGGAAACCAATATTAGTCAGTAGGGCAAGTGGAACATAATACTTATGCTGCCACATGACGATTTTGTCGCGCTTTAGGTCACGGCAGTTTGTATATTCGTTTTCCTTTGATTTATTGTAATCACGTAACATCCACCCAATGTGAGAATACCAAAAACCCCGCTTGGCTGAGTACGGATCTTTATCGTTATTGTCGACATGTTTGTGATGCACACGATGATCAGAAGACCAATGTAATGCACTATTTTGCAAAGAAAATGCTCCTCCAATCGCAAAAATGGCGCGCAAAATAGGATGAGCTTCGTATGTTTTGTGGCTCCAGAGACGATGATAGCCTGCTGTAATAGAAAGGTTAGTAAAACTAAATGCAATCACTCCCCAAATTAGATGTTCCCAACCCAGTCCAAAATGATATGCATACCAAGGCATTACAATAAAAGTTAGAACAAAACTGGCAGAAAATATTAATGTATTCAACCAGATAACAGGTGGTTTGTTTTGAGTCACAGGTGTATCCCTAACTTTGAGCTAACAAGTGTTCGCCAGAATATCAGCGTACACATGTAAGTCAAATTAAAGTTAGACAAATGTGATGATTCCTTTGGGTGTAGATTAAGGAACTTGATGGGATATTTTGCTTTTAATTGAATAATGAGTAGTATTAAAAAATGAGCTCTGGCTTAAGGTGTATAAAATCTGCCAAGAAACAAGTGTTATAAAGGTGGAATATACCGAGACTCTATAAAGAAGCAAAAATGTAAGAAAATAGGAATACGTAATGGATTTACGATTAGCGGAATATAAGGACTACGAGCGCATTGCGCATCTTCATGCGGATAGCTGGAAGCGTCATTACCGTGGCATTCTTAGTGATAACTATCTTGAGAAAGAAGCGATTGACGACAAACTACTGATTTGGCAAACCCGTTTGACCAACCCACCATTCAATCAGCACATTGTCTTGGCGGAGGAGGGAGGTTTGCTACTTGGCTTTGTTTGTGTGTTCGGCAACCATGATTTCGAGCGTGGAACCTTTATTGACGCATTGCATGTTGATGACAGTTACCGTGGTCGTGGGATTGGTAAGCAGCTATTACTTGCTGTCGCAGAATGGCAACAGCAGTACTTTAAAGACACAGGTCTTTATTTAGAAGTTGTGTCGCAAAACATTTCTGCGATTGAATTCTATCGCCACATTGGTGGACAAGAGGATCAAGAGCGAACTTGGCGCGCACCTGATGGCAAAGAGGTGTTAGAAAAAGTATTCCGTTGGAAGAACGCCCAGTCATTAGTTAGTGGGATTGAGGAAAACGTGATTTACTCCTAACCTAGCGTTCTGAAACACTAGATAAGAGCAGTCTCAACACTGCTCTTTTTTGTTTATACACCCTAAAGTTATGTTTTTATTAAAAGCTTTCTAGAAGTTAACCCCCATGGCTTTTAGTTCGAGCTCACATTGCTGAGCATTTTCAAACTGAATAGCAGCCATGCCAACCGCTCGGGCACCTTCAACATTGTAAGGCATGTCATCAAGAAATACTGTCTCTTCGGGGTTAAGCTGATACTTTGAAAGTAGAGTTTGGTAGATCTCCGCTTGTGGTTTTAGTAATTGAACTTCAGAAGAGATGATTGCTCCATCAAACAGTGGCCAAAACTCATAAGTAGTACGAAGGTGTTCCACAATTTCGTTGATGTTGTCTGTGAGCGCATATACGCCATATCCGGCTCTTTTTACTCGTTTTAACAGCTCTATACTGCCGTAAAGTAATATTTGAGTGTGTTTTACATAATAAAAGAAGCGGCCCATTTCTTCCGTCGTTACTTGGTGTTCACGTTGATAACGCTGTTTTGCTTCCCTTTCGGAGATCGTCCCTTTATTTAAATCTTTCCAGATTTGTGATGAAAATAGCATCTGAGCCATTTTCTCTGACTCTACGGAACCACCAAATGTTAAGCGAACGATTTCTACTGGAGACCAGCGTACCAATACATTACCTACATCAAAAATGACATTTTTTATCTGGACAGAATTCATAACACATCCCAAGCCAATTGTTCTTCACCACGCTATATGCGGTGAGTACTGTTTTTGAATCGTTGGAAAGTCGTGCCAAAGGCGCGACTTAAGTTTCTTGCACAAAATGAGATTAACATCCAATTGGATACAGAGCGATTATCGCAAAATTGCACTAAACTATATGCAACTTTGTTTATTTGGTTGTAAATCAAGTGTAGCTGTCTTAAAAGATTGAAACTAAAGATAAGTATTGCGAGCTGTTTACGTCATTTCGCGCTGCTTATAAATGATGATTAATATATAATTAGTTAATAATAAAACGATAAAAGTGAATCAAAATCACACTATTGTGCGTCAGGCGGAGTAAGCAAAACAGATTATATGGACTCGATACGTAAGGTTTATCAATATGCAGAACCAAACCTAACTCTCGTTGGCTGGATGGGGTTTCTTGGCTTTCCGCTGTACTACTTTGTCTGGGAGTTTGCCTTTCCACAGGCTTATGAAAATTTACCTCTTAGATTGTTTTGCTCGTTATTGTTTTTCGGCATCATTTTTAGAAACCGCTTATCATCGACTTGGAGAGATTATGTTCCTATTTACTACCAAGTGACGATAACGCTGTGCTTACCGTTTTTCTTTTTTTATATGTTACTGATGAATGACTGGTCCAATGTATGGGTTATGTCGTTTATGTCTGCAATTTTCTTACACATTTTACTGGTTCATGTTACTAGGGTCATGTTTGCTCAAACCTTTGCTGGGATAGGTTTAGCAACATTCTTCGCTTGGGTTGCAAAAGGGTTCCATCTTGACTTGACCATGGATTGGACTCATGTGCCAATCTTTCTGTTTATTTATGTCTTCGGTAATTTGTTCTATTTTCGTAACCAAGTTGAACATGAAGCGAAAGTCTCGCTGGCAAAATCATTCGGGGCAGGGATTGCACATGAAATGCGTAACCCGTTGAGTGGGCTTTGCACTTCAATAGATGTTATCCAGTCGATCTTGCCCAACATGAAAGAGGCAGGAAAAGAGCAGTACGTCATGAGTGTAGAGGATGTCACCTTATTACGTGAAGTGAGTCAGGATGCAATGAACATTATCCAATCGGGTAATGAAACCATCGATTTATTGCTAACTTCGATTGATGAAAATCGAGTTTCTCGTTCTAGCTTCAAAAAATATTCAGTTCACTCGGTCGTTGAACGGGCAATTGAAAGCTTCAGTTATAAACGTGCCACTGATCGATTTGCCATATCGCTGGATGCGAGAAGTGAGTTTGAGTTTCTAGGTAGTGATACATTACTTAAATACGTTATGTATAACCTCTTCAAGAATGCCTTCCATCACCGTAAATCTGAAGATTTTCACATACATGTATCCATGATAAGTTCAGAACGCTTTAATCAAATTGTTGTAACCGATAATGGTGCTGGCATTGCTCCTGATGTTCTACGCAATATCTTTCAAGACTTTTACACCACTGGCAAATCAGGAAGTTATGGTTTGGGTCTACCGTTTTGTAAAAAAGTCATGCGTTCATTTGGGGGGAACATTGAGTGTCAATCTCAGTTAGGGGAGTGGTCTCAATTTACGTTAACTTTCCCACTAACGACATCTGATACCGTTACTGAAATCAAAAACGATCTGACTAAACTCAAAACCATTCTAACGGTGACTAGCCAAGATATCTTGGTGTCTAAAGTAACAGATATTAGCCGTTTTATGGGCTTTGACTCGACGATTTTAGATGCCAACCAAGTACTCAAAAAGAAAGAGTACGAGTTCGAATTCGATCTGATTTTTATCGATCTTGAGAGCTTAGATCCAAGAGCAAACCAATTGGATAGATTAGAATCTCTCTTGTCTTTCACTGAAGCACGCATAGTTTATCTTTTTGAGCATCATCCGACTCAGAGAGCACGTAAGGCTGCATATGAACCTATTTGGATCGAAACGCAAGCCTGGTTATTGAATACTAAACCAACTATTGAGCGTCTCTTATATGATTCAAGCTATGTATCGACACCAACGGCCTCGGTGACGTTAGATAATTCAAATAAGCGCACAATTATGGTCGTGGATGATAATGAATCTTTGCGTAAATTCACGGCAATGTTACTTGAAAAGCAAGGCTTTGAAGTGATTCAGAAAGAAGACGGGCAGCAGGCTCTGGATACACTAGAGCAAGAAGATGTTGATCTCATTCTGATGGATATCGAAATGCCAATTATGGATGGTGTAGAAGCGTCTAGGCGAATTCGAAGCTCGGATAAAAACTATGCGTCGGTACCTATTATTGCGCATACAGGGGATAGTTCACCTGTCACGTTGGACAAAATTGGGTCTTCGGGTATGTCTGACTTCATCGTAAAACCGGCGGATAAAAATCGTTTGTTCGATAAAATCGCAAACTGGATCTAATCATTCGCGACTTGTTTTCTTGAGGCGAGTTGCTCACAACGAATAACACGAATAAAGAGCTCAGCAAAACTGTTGAGCTCTTTAGTTTTATCTACACACTAACTTACACAAACTCTAAGTCAGGGTGTGCAAATGCTTGTTGGCAGACAGTGAGTACATGATCAACTTCAGCAGCTGTCATGTCTGCATTGACTGAAAAACGGATGATGTTTTTGTTCCTTCCAGTTGCAGGGCGGCAAAACACTGCGCCGTAAACATTTCGCTCTTCGAGAAAGTCGCGGACTCGCTCAGTGTTTCTCTCGTTACCACATTCTAATGCGATAATTTGTGATTCACTGCGAATAGTAAATCCAATGCGTTTTAAACCAACGGCTAAAGACTTGGCTCTTTCAAACAGAATATCTCGCTTATCATCTGATTTTCTTATGACGTCCAGTGTTTTCTCTAGCCGAATGATCTCTTGCGGTAATACGGTAGAACTAAATATTGCAGGGTACGCCACAAATGGAAGCGTCTTCGCCAGTTTTTCTGGGCCTAAAATCGCGCCAGCACGATAAGCAAATGTCTTGGCAAGACTAACGGTAATAAAATCTACCTTATGAGTTAAGCCAAGACCCTGCAGTATCCCCGCACCTTGTGGACCGTGTGTACCTAAAGAGTGTGATTCATCTACAACCAGGCCGCAGTCAAACTCCTGTGCTATTTCGTAGATATCACGTAGAGGAGCGATGGTCCCGATAGTGCTGTAAACCGAATCCACAACAATGATCCCTGAACCGTGACGTGAAATCTGTTTTCTTAGGTGACTGGTGTTGTTATGCATGAACGGATGAATTTGTGCTCCGGCAATACGTGCGCCTTCCCACAAAGACATATGTGCAAAGAAATCAATGTACACAGGTATGTTCGGTGCACAAATAGTCTGCAATAAACCGACATTCGCAGCCCAACCAGATTGAGAAAGTAGACAACTAGGCATACCAACGAAACTGGCTAGTTGCGTTTCAAATACAGGTTTCGATTCATCGTCTTGTAAGAAAATCGCGGACATCACGACGTTGTCATCGTGCTGGGAAATCGCATCACGATGCGCGTTTTGAATCTCCTTATTATGAGACAGTGCAAGGTAATCATTGCTTTGCAGGACAACGGCATTACACGGTGGGCGTTTACCAAGAACAAGGTGTTTTTTGTTCTCATTCGGTTCGATTAGATCTTGAATATAAAAATCTAGGCGTTCCTCGATAAAGGAGGGAAGTGGTTTGCTTTGTATAGTTTCACTCATAATAAATCTCTTCTTCATATGGAAAAACGCCAGCGCTGACACTTATTCATATTGCGGATTTTGGGGAGAGTGTCACTAACCAGGTTGCATAAGTTTGCAGACCCTTGCAAACTCGACATTTGAGGGTTGGATGGTGGCTGTAACTCTATAGGGGCCCGGGGTCTAAACTAGTTTGTGCTTAAAGTTTATACGGCGATTTTGCGGTGTTTTTTCGTGCTTCATATCTGGGATTTTGGATGAGGAATATAAAGTTTGAAAAGTGAAAAAAATGGGCGCATTAGATAACAAAAAAGGCGCGAAAATCGCGCCTTGAAACATGAGTAGATAAGAGACAAGCTTATCGCTTATTACGTAAATAGCGCTTACGACGCTCTTCTTTACGCTTCGCTTTTTCTTCTTCTTTACGGGCGGTCTCAATCTCGACTTCAATCAGCTCTTGAGTGATCATTTCTGGGCGTTCTAATGTAATTTGGCCCAAAGTGCCTTGACGAAGTTCGTGCAATAAGATCTCTGATACTTTGTGCAAGTCAACACGTCCACCTGCACGTAGTGCACCGCGGCGACGACCAATTTCTTCCATGATCTCGATATCTGATTCTGGAAGCTCTTCAATTTGATAACGCTCTTTAAGCTTGTCTGCATAATGAGCTGCTAGGTATTCAATGGTATAGAATGCGACTTCGTCATATTCCATCGCTGTATCTTTTACCGCGCCGGTAGCCGCAAGGCGGAAGCCACTGTGTGGATTTTCCACTTTTGGCCATAAAATTCCTGGAGTATCAGATAATACGATGCCATTTTGCAGGTTGATACGTTGTTGACGACGTGTAACCGCGGGTTGGTTACCTGTTACAGCGATTGTTCGACCTGCGAGGGTGTTAATGATCGTCGACTTTCCAACGTTTGGGATGCCCATGATCATGGTGCGAATGTTTTTACCAATTTCTTCTCGGTGTGGGGCAAGTTTGCGACAAAGCTCCATGATTCGATGCACTTCTTGTGGTTCAGAAGTCGTGATCGCCATTGCTTTTACATGTTGCTCTTGCTCCAAGTGCTCAATCCACAGTTGAGTTAACTCTGGATCGGCCAAATCACGTTTGTTCAAAACTTTAACGACAGGTTTGTCACCACGGATTTGAGAAATCAAAGGGTTTTCACTACTGAAAGGAATACGAGCATCCAGTACTTCGATGATCACATCCACTTGAGGGATTGCTTCTTCGATCTCTTTACGTGCTTTGTGCATGTGGCCAGGAAACCACTGGATTGAGTTATTAACCATTTGAATTTAATACCTTAATTTTTCTAATGCTCCAGCGGTTGTAAAAGTAGCAATGTGAATCTTGAGTAATACAATACTAGAACGCATTTTCTAAAACTGTGTTTACTTCAAGCTGCTCGAAACCGCGGAGTTGAGCTTTCTTTCATGTTAATGCGTCAGTTTATCATGGAATGATGATGAATCATTCAAGATGAAAGTAAAAAGCTATGGCGTGCAAACCTAAGCGCACACATCTCTTATATATACCGACTCGCAGTGAATATCCGTCTGGGTGAGAGACCGAACGCAAACGCTGTGTAGTCAAAGGTGGATTGTGTTGTCAGATTGTTCTGACGAATTTTGGTTTTCTGCTTTTATATCAAAGTGTTATTTTTATTTCGCTGTTGAGCGAAGTTTGACTTTTATCTGACAAAAACTAGTCTGAGCTTCCATTCAGAGGAAGCAGTCATGCTCAGTATTCTTAGAAGTATTACGGTATCGTCCGTCGCCTTAATTTTTTTAGCGAGTTCTTTTTGCTCAACTGCCAAACAGAGTCCTAAACCGAAGGTCATCGTTGGTGTTATTGCGCAAGACGAAGCTAAAGACTCGTTTGACGGTAGCGTTGGTCCTTCGTACGGAATTAGTCTTGAGTATTTGTCTAACATTACTAAAGCTTTGGATTATGAGTTAGAACTTCGGACTTACAAGCATATTCCGTCTTTACTTGCGGATGTCGAAAGCAAGAAGATTGATGGTGCGGTTGGATTTAGTAAAACAGCAGCAAGAGAAAAGCGTTTCTTGTTTTCGATGCCTTTCTTTTCGAGCACTATCGCGGTTTGGTATCGGAATGCCACTTACCGAGATAGTGATGCGCGTGATCTTAAATGGGTGTGTGTTGAGGGCAGTGTGTATTGTGACAACCTCACTGAACGCGGTATCGATAAGATACATTACGTTAAAACACGTTTAGAGGCGTTTAATGAAGTTAAGCGAGGTAAAGCGAACGCGCTGATTTACACTTATGTTGGTATTACCCAATATTTGGATTTGAATGACATTGTAAAAGGGGTTGTCGATATTCCCAGTTGGTTGAAAAACGAAGAGGTGAGTTTTATCGCTTCGTTGGACAAACAGAGTCTGATCGATGACATCAACAAAATCCTTCAGTGGGAGCAAAATGGAAAAAACATTCGCTCCGTCGCCTCGAAAAATCCTTACCATATCAGTGATAAGTTATTGGTAGATTACCGACGTAATCATCAAAACAAACTAGTGATAACTTACAGCAGCAGTGACGAAGCTTATCCGTTTCTCTACCGAGATTCGCAAACGGGCGAGTTAGATGGCTTCTTTCCAGATTTTGTCGACTTATTGCAGTCTCGTACTGGCTTGAGCTTTAAGTATGTGAAGCCGACGTCGAGCCTTTCTAATGGATTAACGGCATTTGATGCCGATATAGTCCCCATCTCTTATGTGGGTGAGCTACCTAAGTCAGATTGGTTGTTCACTAAACCATTCATGCACAGTAATTACGTGGCTATCCAAGCGGAGCAGAGTAAGCGCGATAAATCTGCACTGAAAGAAGCGGGTATTCTGCTCACTTTGAAAAAGCAAGGGTTAGTTCATTTGGGCACTTGGCAGCAAGGCCAAGTTGATCATTATGATGATTTGAAAAAGCTGCTTACCGATTTGAAATCGGGCGTTTTGGATGTGGCTTATATTCCTGACGACATCGTTCACAACATGATTGCACAAGATCAAGTCGATGGCTTGGTGATCAATGCGGAGGACGTTTTGACGTTCTCTAATGCATTTGCGGTTGCAAACCACAATACACAACTTCAACACATGTTGAACAGCATCATCGAAACCATTGATTCTAACGAGATCGAAAAACTGCTGCGTTCTCACCGAAGCTTCAAACTGACTTATGGCTATGACGCGGAGCAGATCGCTACATTTGTTGTTGCTGGTTCATTCATATTCTGTCTCATGTTAATTGCGGCGTATTTCATCTTATCTCACATGCGACTTAAAGTGAGGTTAGCCGAATTTAATGCTGACAATGAGGAAGCGGAAAAGCAATGGCTGATGGACATCATCAAAGAGATCAATAGCTTGGTTTTTATCCATAGTGAAAATAACCATATGGAGATGAGCAATTGTGCCAACTACAACAGTAAACAGTGCCAACAATGTAAGTTGAAAAGTGATTCTGCACACGCTCCTCTGGTGAATAATTTTGATGAACTGACCACTGTTATTGCTGGAAAGCGTATTTCAGAAGAGGTTGCCTCGTCGGGCTGTGAACTTGATATTAAACATGTATATCGAGAACGCAAAGTCATCGCTTCTCCTAGCGGTAAGAACAAGTTTGTACTGACTGTTATTCAAGATATTACCCAGCAAAAAGAACGTGAGCAGGCGTTAATCGATGCGCAAAAAGAAGCGCAAACCGCGGTACGTGCGCGCGAAAACTTTTTGGCAACCATGAGTCACGAATTAAGAACGCCATTGTCGGCAGCACACGGCATCCTCGATTTGCTAAATCACCAAGTGACGGCAGATTCAAATCGCGAGTTAATTGCCCAAGCCATACGCTCGCTCAATCATTTGAATACGTTAGTAGACGAAGTACTGGATTATTCAAAGTTAGAGGCAGGGTACTTAACCGTCGCCCCAGTTAAGACCGACTTGCTTAAAACCTTGTGCGATGTGTTTCGAAGCTTTGAACCACGAGCGCTCGCGAAAGGTTTGGATTACAAAGTGACAATCAAACCATTTTCGAATGCTTTCATTGAAATCGACGCGCTGCGATTGGTGCAAATTACCACTAATCTACTCTCCAATGCGGTGAAATTCACTGCGGAAGGCGAGGTTGGAATCAGTGTCATTCTTCATGAAAAGCAGCTTATCTTGAAAGTGGCAGATTCAGGTATCGGCATGACGGATGACCAACTCGAAGGCATTCTCAATCCTTTTGTTCAAGCGGATGACACTATTACGCGTAAATATGGCGGCACTGGATTGGGGCTGAGCATTGTTGACCGATTGATCGACTGCATGGGCGGCGTGCTCTGCATCGATTCACAATTTGGCTTAGGCACGACGATTACCGTCAAACTGCCAATTGAGCATTGCGACTCTGAGCCAGACGTTTGTTTGAACTGGACGTATAGCGAGAGCTTACCACTTAATATTCGCCAGTGGTGTGACGCGTGGAAAATGCGTCCAGCGACGTTAAAAACAATGGTGGCGAACCTTCACCCTATACACGACAGCGATGCCAGTTTTAATGGCCTAATGCTGCGTGACGAACAAAGAGTACTTGGCAGTCTTACGCTAAGAGAGCTTAAGTATCCAGATATATTGTTCAATTTGCTCTGCCAAACGCAGCAAGACACCAAGCTTAGTGACGTAAATCAAGAAGTGGTTTCTTGGGTTCTCGGCACGGTACTGGTCGCAGAAGATAATCCCATTAACCAAAGCGTGATAGCAATGCAGCTTCATGAACTTGGAATCGAACCTGTCATTGTGAACAACGGCCGCGAAGCATGGGAATACATCAACCAAGATGAAAACGTTGTGTTGCTGCTGACCGATTTTCATATGCCAGAAATGGATGGCTATGAGCTTGTTAGGCACGTGAAAAACTCCGAATTTAAAGCTATTCCAATCATCGGTGTGACAGCAGAAGATGCTCGTCTTGCCATTGAACGTACACAGGATATCGGCATTGATGATGTGCTCTACAAACCCTATGACCTTAATCAATTAAAAACCGTTTTGATTCCATTTATTGGCGAAAAAGAGAGGGGGAGGCTGCCCGGCTGGATTAAACGGTTCAAAGCACAGGACGCAAAAGAGATTGCGCGCGTGTTTAGTCAATCAATGTCTACAGATATAAAAAACTTAAACGCCGCATCGACTGAGCGAGACAAAAAACGGGTCATTCATGGCATCAAAGGAGCGGTTGGGGCGATAGGGGTAAGCATGCTGGCTGAGCTTTGTATTGAGGCAGAACGAGTTACTGCTGCGGAGTTTGACAGGCGAACAGCGGAGCTAATTTTACGAATCGAGCAGGAGATCGAAAACATAAACTATTGGGTAGAGACAAATGAATACACAATTTAATGTGATGGTGATTGATGACCATCCGCTACAAACCACAATACTTTCGCAAATATTGGATCGCTATTGCGCGCAAGTCATCCCCTTTAACTGTGTGGATGCTGCTATTCAGAGTGTGCAGGAACAACATTTTGACGTAATTTTTTGTGATATCCAAATGCCCGGAAAAGACGGCATCGATATGATGGAAATGCTCGATAAAGTCCAGTACCAGGGGCAAGTTGTACTGGTCAGTGCAATGGAATTGACCATTATTTCTGCGGTAAGAGCCATGTGCGAGGGATTTAGCTTTGAAGTATTAGGGAAGCTGCCTAAGCCATACGATGAAAATGAAGTCGTTGATTTGTTGGGTAAAATAAAAGATGAAAAAGCGAAACAAGTCAGCTTTGCTCAACCTATTGAAGTGGAAGATCAAGAATTCCTGTTTGCTCTGGCTGAAGGGCGAGTGAAAAATTATTACCAGCCTTTAGTCGACGTGCAAAGTGGGGAAGTGCTTGGGTATGAAGCGCTCGCGCGTTGGAATCATCCTATTTATGGTGTGTTACCCCCTCATTATTTTTTGCCAATTGTAGAGCGTTGCCGCCTTTCTGGAGAGTTGTTTCAAGCTGTATTGAGTAATGTTATCTATGACATGAAACACCGCGGATTGACGCAAAACGTATCCATCAATGTAGACCATGAAAATTTAGAAGATACGGCGTTCTCTCACTACTTTTTACAGCAATGTTCAGAGAGCGAGATTGACCCATCACAAATCACCATTGAAATTACAGAGCGAGATACATTTCAGACTAGCGCGTCCCTGTACAAGAATTTACTCAAGTTGAGGATGAACGGTGTCACTGTCTCAATAGATGATTTTGGCACGGGGTCATCGACGTTTGAAAAACTGGCTCAACTGCCATTCAACGAGTTAAAAATCGATCGTTCGTTTGTACAAGGTGTCGAATGCGACATCAAAAAACGCAACATCGTTGTTGCTATTTGCGCGTTAGCGAAAAGTTTGAATATACGACTGGTCGCGGAAGGTATTGAAGACGAAGTCACATTGCAAGCGATACGTGAGTATGGCATTGATCTTTGCCAAGGCTTCTACATTGATAAACCCATGCCACTAGAAGCCATAACCATACTAAATGAAAGATATGAATAAATTGAATTACTTGATCTTTGACGATCATCCTCTCGTTTGTGTTGCAATCAAGTCGTTGTTGGAAGAGTTAGGTAAAACAAATGGGGTATTGACTGCAACATCAGCGAAGATGGCATTACAAATATTGAAAAAGGAAGAAATTCAACTGTTGATCTTAGATGTGAACTTGGCAGATTGCGATGGGTTTGATTTCTACAAACGTATCAAATCCCATGGTTATGAAGGCAAAGTCATTTTCTTCTCCGCTGAAACTAGCCAAATGTACAGCCAAATGGCTTTTCGTTCTGGCGCTGATGGCTATGTGTGTAAATCGGAAAATCACGACATTCTTAAAGACGCGATAGAAGCGGTAGAGAGGGGGTATACCTTCTTCAAATTTAAGCAAGTTGTTAACAGCGTTCGAGAAATGCCACAACTTTCAAGCAGAGAAAGTGCAGTAATGAAGTATTTACTACAAGGAAAGTCCAATAGAGAAATCGCTTCAGTGCTATCAATAAGTGATAAAACAGTCAGCACATACAAACGCCGTCTATTGGATAAATTTAACGTAAAGAACATTGTTGAGCTAACAAGAGTGGCGGGGGCGTAAGACCGCATCATGACACTTAAAAGTATCGCGTTGTCTCTTTTCATCGCAACATTACTATTCGTCACTTCTGTCACAATGATTGGTGCGGTGTTAATTTCTTATGAAGTAAAGCAGTTCAACACTTACGCGAATAATTTAGCTAAGATAAAACAAAAAGTAATTCTCATGGGGCTATTGACGGAAGCGCAGCTCGAGCAATACAAAGGCATGAGCGTGAGTGAAGTAGAAGCGCAAACAGAGCTAAGCTTTCAAGATGCGATTTACTCCCTGTCACCTTATGAAAAACTTAATTACGTTGAAGCTGTTGCACGGAAATCGCTTCATCAGGCTGAAGCGTATTTATCAAATGCGTTCAATCGACAAAATGCCGTTATGTATTTTCGTTCTTATACTGGAAACAAACTCATCTTAGAGAGACCGATTGAAGCGCTAGAGGGAGTGAAAGCCACATTTGATGTTGATTGGTGTAAAAGTAACTATTCTTGTGTGTTAGCCGCGTGGAAAGAGCAACTAACGGACCGGGTATTGTTTTCCCTACCATTTAAAACGACATACTCCGATGACATGGCGATAAGCATCATGAGTCCGGTTTACTTTCAAGGTGAGTTAGTGGGAGAGTTCTCGGAAGAATTATACCTCTCGCCGCTTTATAATGATGGGAAAGCGGTGGATGTTCAAATAGCGAATGGGAACAAGCAAATGGTGATTTATTTCGCTGGCTACCCCTTTCCATCATTCGCGTACACCCAATCATATGTCGCAGACAACAACAATCTTATCGTTTACATGTACCCATTCAGCAAAATTGTATTGGATTACGTGTTCTTGTTTATCATCTTCTTTTTCGTAACCTTAGCGTATTACAACAAAGCTTATGAATCTAAAGAGAGCCAACTTCGCCTCGCGAAAGCACTGACGAACGTGACGAAAGATGATTTAACGGGATTGTTTAACCGCAGAGTCTTTCAAGATAGCGAATTCAAACGTCGTTTGGAAACCGCGCCATATTCCGTCATTGCAATAGATGGCGATAGGATCAAGAGAATCAATGACCATTACGGTCACCATGTAGGGGACGAAGTTATTGGGATTATTGCTGATGCTATGTCTAAAGTGTTTCGAAATAGTGATTATCTAGTTCGAACTGGTGGTGATGAGTTTGTTGCGATTCTGCCAGGTTGCAGTATCAGCCAATCTTCAATATTGGCGAAGAAGCTTCGTAGTGTCGTTAAAGATAACCGACTAAAGACCTTGGATATCGAAGTTAGTGTGAGTACTGGTATCGCGGCGAATGAATTACACGAAACCCTTCAGGACGTTATTGTACGTGCAGATGAAGATCTCTATGAGATGAAAAAACACAGACAAAAGTCCCATTAAGCAGGTCTGGTATTGACTCAATGTTAAGTTACGGAACATAACCATGACATAACTGTTTGATTAATTTGACCAAACAGAATGAGTGGTCTTTTATATTAGAGCAGTCAACAAATAGTGATTGCTCTATTTATTCTCGACCTTACATCTGGTGTCGCACGTGAACAAAGATCTCGACTTAAACTTACTTAAAATACTTGTCTTACTGGATAAGCACCGTCAGCTCAAGCCCGTTGCGAAAGCGATGGGGAAGAGTGAAGCGTCAATTAGCAAATACCTTGCCCGATTGCGACTCCAGCTAAACGATGAATTGTTTATTCGGCATCCTCATCACATGGAACCGACGGACTATTTAAAACGTCAATTACCTAAAATTTCCGATGCACTCGAGAAGCTTGAAACTTGTCTAATTAGAGATGAGTTTGAACCGGAAAATTACGAAAAAGACATCACCATTTGTTTACCGCAAACCGCTCAATACTCATTTGGGCATTTACTTGCAATGGATTTAATGGTGCTGTTTCCCAAGGCGCACATTTCGATAGCAACGATTACAGAGTATACGATAGAAGAGATAATCCTAGGCAAAGTGGATGCGCAGTTACATTACTTCAACGAGGATGTTCCGAAATCTGTTTATCAGAAGTTCATCGGCTATGCGCCTGCTGTGGTAGTTGTCCCTGAAGAGCTGGGAATTACCACCCTGGAAGAAGCGGCCAAACTTCCCTTTATCATGTTAGAGATTATCGGTTGGAAAGAGAAAGAGCAGCTCGTTAAGCGTGCAATGGAAAGCCACGGTATGGTCATCAACCGTATTGCGGCTCTAGACAACGTAAGCAGCGTATTGAAGCTAATTAAGCAAAAAAGCGCCGCAACCGTGTTACTTGAATATCAGGCGCCAATTGATGGATATAAATTTATAAGAGTGCCAGAGCATTTTTACCTAGATGGCTGGCCAAAAGTGGTTGTACAGGTGAAGCAAAGCTTAAGACATGATGCAATGCACCAGTTGTTAATCGGTGCTATTGCAAAATACATGAGCGCTTAGCGGCAAAACTCAATGTTTTCTGACTGAGGGATAGTATGCAGAAGTTCAATCAACGTGTCCGCATGGTACTTTTTCAGAATACGCGTTTTGTAGGTGCTGATTGTTTTAGCGCTGAGTGAAAGTTGTTCAGAAATCTTCTTATTTGAGTAGCCTTGTACAAGATAATGGAACACCATGGCTTCGCGATTTGAAAGTGTTACGTTACCCGACGATGGTGTGTGAGTCGACTTAAACATTGAGTAACCGCGTGAAACACTCACAATTGCGTCGATAATGGTCTCTCTTGTTTCATGTTTGCTTAAGAAGCCGTTTGCGCCCATTTCGTACGCTGCTTTAGAAAGACTCGAGTAGTCGCGTGAAGAAACAAATAACAGTCGGCCACGATATCCCGTCGCTAAAATGTTTTTGGCTAAACGCATACCATCGCGGTCGCCAAGCACTACGTCTAGAATAATCAAATCAATCTTTTGGCCTCGGACAAGATCCATCACTTCCGCACTGTCAGTGGTTTGAATCACTTCAGCTGCGTTGATTACAGATTCAACTAGAGAAGCAAGTGCTTCGCTATACAATGGTTGAGCGTCGATAATAAGAACATTATTCAAAGTGAACCTCACCTAATACATCAACTAGTGTGCTGTCAGGCGACAGCGCAATTGGATGAATAGGATTGTAGGAAAAACCTTGCTAAGAGGAAGGAAAATGACTCTTTCCAAAAGTGAAAATCAGTGTCTTGATTATGGGAATAGCGATGTCAGGTATTGAAATACCTAGTGATAGGATAATTGCTTAAAACTTACGCTGACAAAAAATTAACAAACTGAAAGTGCTCTTTCAGTGTTCTACGCCTTCAGATTTTCTTGCGACGCCTCTAGCGCTTCGATTTAAACTCGTGTGTTCACAAGCGCAGTTTTATACCATGCCACTTGAAGAGAGCTTGTTCTACACCAGGCATGAGCACAGTAGCCAACTTTGTACTGATATCTGTTAGATAGGTTTGGCTATTGACGCTGAACATCACTTCAAATTATTTCTAAACTTTTCATTGACTCTGCCGCTAAAAGTGGAGGTGTTAATTCGCACTTTGGCCACTCATAATGTCGTGTTCAAAAATGAGACAATTTTACATGGTTTGGTATGGAAATGTGCGTTAGCCGTCCTTTTGATGGTTTACAAATTTTGTTGTAACGACTAAAAAGGACTTTTGGATTTTTAGCCAGAGAATGGCTTCTCATGGCGTTTGCATCAAACTTTTTCTGATGCGTATTTTTGGTTGGATAATTGGCTTTATGAGTAACGTAACCAGCACCATTTTGACAGAAAGTGGTACCAATGAGCTTGAAATCATCGAGTTTCATTTAGAAAAAACATTGCCAGATGGCAGCACAAAAACTTGTTATTACGGCATTAACGTTGCGAAAGTACGAGAAGTAATTCGCGTGCCAGAAACAACCGATTATCCAAACGCACAACCTCATATGATTGGTGTGTTCTCATCCAGAGATGTACTGACGCCTTTAGTGGATTTAGCTGGTTGGTTAGGTGTGCCAACACGACAAGATCTGGAGCGCAAGTTTGTAATCGTTACGGATTTCAACAAAATGACCAATGGCTTCTTAATTGACAGCATTTCTCGTATTCATCGTATCTCTTGGAATGATGTGGAATCACCAAGTCAGTTTTTGGAAGCGGGTGAACAAGATTGTGTAGTAGCCGTTGTCCGTAAAGAAGGCAACCTGATCATGATTCTCGACTTTGAAAAAATCATCGCAGACATCAACCCAGAATTGAGTATGGAAAAATACGATGTGAAAGGGGACAAGTCGGTGGATCTCAACCAGAGAATGGTCGGTAAGCGTAATGCTAAAACGATCATGGTGGTGGATGACTCAGCATTTATTCGCTCTTTGATCCAAGATACATTAGCTTCTTCAGGCTACAATGTGATCACATGTAAAGACGGTGGTGAGGCGCATGAGAAGTTGATGAGCTTGATCGAGGTTGCGAAAGAAGAAAACTTGCCAGTTAAAGAGCTATTAGATGCGGTGGTTACGGACGTAGAAATGCCTCGAATGGATGGTATGCACTTAGTGAAGAGACTACGCGATACCGAAGCGTTTCATGAAATGCCGATCATTATGTTCTCGTCATTGATGAGTGAGGATAACCGAGCGAAAGCACTATCTCTTGGCGCAAATGATACGATTACCAAGCCAGAGATTGGCCGCATGGTGAATATGATGGATAAATACGTGTTTAACTTTGCGTAAAAAACCGATCAGATGAAACAAATAAGGCTGCCGATTGGCAGCCTTATTTTTATTGAGGGCAGGGAAGAATATCTAAGGTGTAACTCTCGTTTGGAGTCTGCGGTGGCCCATATAAAATTCCGCATTGAGTTAGGCTACTATTTTTATCATCTCTTGCTGAAATGACGACTTTAATGTTGTTAGTCTGAACAATTTTCCAGTCACTATCACCATGCTGATTCTCAAGTTCCGAGACTAATAGAGCTAAGCTTGTTTCATCTGCATCTGGGTAACCGTACCTAAATGTACAGTTAAGAGAGCCATTTAACTCACAGCTTGAGAAAGGCAGACTTTCTGGGCCCTTACCTGAACCTGCGTCGGTGTGTTTATTTGATATATATGGATAATGTTCCAACCCTGCAATCGCCATTTTCCCATAACCGACGCCTAATGCTGACGCAATAGCGCCTTTCATTCCTTCCAAACGAGCTTCACGTGCATCACTTTGAAGGTTTAAAAAGCGTGGCGCGGCAGTGACAGCAAGAATACCGAGCACGACAATAACTACGACTAACTCTATTAGAGTAAATCCCGTTTGTTTTTTCATATTATTTTCACAGCAAGTTAAAGGTAGAAAAACACTGACCGTACACTTGTTTATTGTGTAAATAAGTACGGTAATGATAAATCGATCAGTAGTATAAAGAGGTGAGTTGTAAAGTGCTATACCGACGCCGCACTAATTGACTGAATCCATTAAATGCAACGGAGAATTCACGGGTCTAATTCGGCTAGATTTTAAGAGGTCATTAATTCCGCTGAAGAAATGCTGCGTGAACAGGCGAGCATGAATCCTCTTCGATGTAAGCAAACATGTACATAAGCGGAATGAAATACAAAATGCAAATGAGGGCGAACCGCACAAATGGATTGTCTTTTTATTCACTTTGATGAATGCTACGCGGAATTCATATCGCAGTATGCCTGAGGCATTCATCATGCGAATGTGCTTTGGTTTTGTGTTTATTTTTCAAATATAAGAATAATCTAAATGGAATTCGATTCGATAAACTTCCTTGCAATAGGTTTGATATTTCTTGGCTCTTATGTCCAGACCGCAATCGGTTTTGGCTTGGCTATTGTTGCCGCACCTTTACTGATTCTTTGGGCGCCAGAATATGTTCCTGCGCCAATCTGTTTAGTCGCGTTATTTATTTCGTTGATGAATGCGATGAAGCACCGCAGTAGTGTTGAAATCGGCGGCTTAAAGATGGCGTTGATTGGGCGAGTGCCGGGATCAATTGCTGGTGGCTTGCTACTCTTTTTTGTATCTACACAAACTCTCACGCTTTGGATTGGTTTGTTGGTGCTGTTTGCAGTCGTGGTGAGTGTTTTACCGTTTCGGGTTGAGCCTACGCCTTCGCGTATGACATGTGCTGGTTTCTTTTCTGGGTTGTTTGGTACCAGTTCTGCGATTGGAGGTCCTCCGATGGCGTTATTGTTGCAGCATCAAGAAGCAAATCAGTTACGCGGCAACTTATCGGCTTTTTTTGTTTTCAGTTCGATTATTTCACTAATAGTACAAATCCCAGTGGGCTTCTTCACATTGCATCATTTGGTCATTACTATTCCTCTATTACCTGCTGCGTCGCTTGGTTACTGGCTAGCAATGAAAACTACCCAGTCGTTACCAAAAGAAAAGATTCGGTTTGGGGCACTTATGTTGTGTTTTGTGAGTGGCTTTACCGCCGTCGTACAAGCGTTGAGCCAATAATGCCATCTGCATCATAAAGTCACTGCGGGATTGCATTCCTTTTTATGTATGGCGGACTTGTTTACTTACGCCAAATTGGTCGTTTAGATGGGCGATAGTTTTATGAATAACACTCGTTATGGCACTTTTATGGCAGCATTCTCCTTTGTGATCTGGGGATTGCTACCAATTTATTATCGTTATTTACCAAATGCTTCTATGGATGAGTTGCTAGCATGGCGAATCATTGGGTCTGTACCTGTCGGGTTTCTAATTGTACTTGGGATAACCCGTCGAGGGCTGAATTGGAAAGAAATCTGGCTTGATAAAAAATCCTTGTGGTACACGTTTGTGGCGAGCAGTTTGATGTGTATTTCTTGGAGTGCGTTCACTTGGGCTTTGACCCATCATCGGGTCATCGATGCCAGCTTAGGCTTCTTTATTGGACCATTAGTATCTGTTGCACTAGGCGTATTTATTCTTGGGGATAAGCTCTCAAAAGGCAAACTTATTGCAATCGTGCTGGCAACAATTGGTGTTATGTATCAAGTGATTCACTATGGTCAGCTACCCGTTATCGCACTAACGATGGGGTTGTTCTTTGCTTTGTATGGGCTGTACAAGAAGAAGATAAATTATGACTGGAGTACAACCTTGTTTGTTGAGGCGTTGTTACTGACTCCAGTTGCACTCGCATATTTGCTCTATAAACAATGGGCAACTGGTGAACTGGCTTCGGGCATAGATACCATAACATTGCTTTTGTATTTTGGCAGTGCACCTATCACACTTTTACCACTTGTATTTTATTCTATCGCAATACGTATAACTAATTTATCAACCGTCGGTCTAATGCAATACATCGAGCCAAGCTTGCAGTTTGTGTTGGCAGTTATGTTTTTTGGCGAGTTGTTTGACGAAGTGAAAGCGGTGACCTTTGTATTTATTTGGGTAGGGCTGTTGTTCACAATTTTTGAAAGTATTATCAAAGGGCATCGGCGCAAAAAGCTGGTCAAACACCCCTTATAGTGGTTTCAATATTCTCACATATTAGCTTCTTTATTCTTATGCCCTCCATTCGAGGGCATTTTTAATGTCATGAAGCATTGGCTTTCGTTTTTTGCCCGAATAGAAATCATAACTTGAGATTATTTGACGCATTATCATAATGATACCGCTATAGTTATAGCCAAGTGACACGCTTATATAAGTGAAAACCAGATCAAGAAGGACGACATATGATCACAGCTCTGTATGCCAACATTCTCGCAATACTCATTATTTGGTTGGCTGTTCAAGTAATTAAGCAACGTCGCTTAAATCAAATTGCTTATGCCGATGGTGGGGTAGAGGCTCTACAAATTACTCGTAGTGCCCAGAGCAATGCGACAGAATATATCCCCATCACCCTAATTTTAATGGCACTTTTAGAATTCAATAGTGCTTACCCAACATGGATACATCTCACCGGTATTATTTTTGTAATTGGTCGAGTTATTCATGCTAAAGGCATATTGAAAAAAGACTTGAAAAAGCGCATTAGAGGGATGCAGGTGACATTTCTGGTGATACTTTCATTGGTTGTGTTAAATATGATTTACCTGCCATACGATAAGTTATGGTAAGTCTGCGACGTTACATTCCACCACCTTGGGTACTCGTTCTGATTGGATTAGTACTGAATATTGGCGCGATCATCGTTACTAGCTTAGTCCTTGATAAGTTGGGTAAACAGCACTCGCAGCTCGCAGAGCAAACAGCAGAAAACTTGTATTCCATCCAACTCGCATGGAACAGTGTGGAAACCCTAGAAAGGAAAAGAGAAGCTTTACTGCTGCATGTGCACATAAGTCAGAGCGTAGCGATACCTTTAGAGCTAGAAGAGGTATTAGCAGGGCATTTATCTTCTTGGGTTCTCAACGAGTCGGATGAAATAAAAATTGATCAACTTCCTCAACTAATGTCAAAGATAAATCAGGCACAAGCTTCGTATAGAGACCGCATCGATAATTACTACATTGAGAATGTAGAGCTCAATGAGGTAATGGCAAAGCAGGATGAAAAGATCGCTTGGTACAAGAATATCGGACTCTTCTTGCAAGTATTCGGACTTGCGTTAATCCTTGCACGCGACTTAGCTAGGAAGCAATAAAAGCAAGAGCTAAAGATCAGGTTTATTGCGAAATGCCAATGGTAGTTTGCAAATTGCAATTTATTCTGTGAGCAAACAGTAGCTATTGGTTAAGTTTTAATGAAAGTGATTAAATAACAACCTGTTTTTGTGCGCTTAAAAGTTGGCACGCCTCATGCTTTAGTATGAGTGACCCTTTCTAAGCCGAGGGTCACCTAGCCAACTGACGTTGTTAGTGAACCATCTTGTTCACAAATATATACAGCCAATCACGACTCCTTGTGGTTGGCTTTTTTTTATGCAGTCTAGAACTGTGCTTTAATCCAGATCATGCGATGGTCGGAAGATACATCCTTACCATCACCATACTTACCGATACGTGCATCGTTAAATAGTTTACGGCCTTCTTCATAAGACGCTGACCAGTACACACCAGAGTCTATTACATTCAAATTTGCTGAAGGCAAGGCATAGTCTACCCCTAAGCCAAACGTTGAAGTGATGCGATTCGGATATGGGTGAGTTGAACTGCGGTCAACAGCGTGTTCAGCTGCACCAAAGCTTGTTGGGTAAAGCTCACCATTCATCACGGTTTGGTTAACCAATGGATCGTTGTGCAGCTCCTGCATTACAGAGCTAATACCGTCACCAGACACTGGATCAAGGTTTTGATCACCCATCATTACGAATTTAGCGCCGTTCGTTAAGCCACCTGTTTTACCCGCATCGTCGTAAAAATAGTCTTTGCCTTGAATGTAATGATGCCAAAACTCCACTTCTGCTGCGTTTTGCGCTTTGTTTTTACCGGTGTCGAATACTGGTGGAGTAGGATGAGACATCAACAAGTGTACAACTTCTTCGCCGTTGCGAGTTGGAATGATGATTGGTGCGTCAACGTGGTTTTTCGAAGATAGACGCACTTGATCCCATTCTTCCGCTGAGTACCATTCATCACCACACTTCATGCCGTCTGGAATCTTTTGCGAGCCATCGCAGATAGTAATGGTTGGAATTTTCGCACCTTCCATATCTTTCCATTTAAATGCTTGGAATGTACGTGTGTTTGCTGTGTCAATTTTATACTTAGACATAAGGGCAAATGCATATTGACCATGGTACATGCCAAAGCCCCATGCATCACCTGGCATTTGACCTGCGGTTCCGTTGTTGTCGAGATCAAACTCACTCAACAACCCTGTATTAGTTGAATAAGATTCAGCATAAGGGTATTCAATAGGCTCAAGGTTTGCTTCACCGCCCGCGCCATCGATACTTTGCGCGACAGACAAGTAGTTCTTCTGGAATCCTTCAATGGCTGCTTTGTTTTCCCCTGTTCCGTCGTTGTTGTATTCCGCCATCATAAGAACATCAGGACGATTCTTTTGAATGATTGCTGCAACGTTACGAATTTGAATGACTTTTTCCGCAGTGGTTTTGTCTTCGGCTGCGATTGAACCGTCTAAATAAGAGGTGACCAACGCAGTTTGCTGCGTTGGTTCAATTTGCATTTCACCTACCAAAGTTTCGAAGGTAGCGCGGTCAAAAGAGAGGTTGTAAGTCGCTATTTTTACTTCTTTAGGCTGAACATTGACGTATTCAGTGTCGTCATTACATCCAGATAGTAGAGCGGCGCCAACAAGGACAGCGATAGAGGTTTTGATTGCTTTCATGGGTACGTCATACCTTATAATTAATTCGGCTGAATATTAAAGTCATCAGTCATTGTTTTAAGCGATATTAGTCACACAAACATTTTCATATTTACATGTTCAATTAGTTTTTGTGTGATTTGTGCAATAAATGCAACACTTTCAACACCAGAAGGTTATATGTAAATTGTTAAAAAACGGTGTCGTTATTGATGCGAAATAGAGAGTCCGCCACCGTTAAAAAGAAAAGCGTAGAATTTAAGCGTGCATGAGATGTTTGAGTTGTATGCTTATCGCCGTGTTTTATTTTTTATGTTCAAATTTCTGTATATAATAAGCAGTCAATCAGAAGTGAGGACGACCTCACCGCTCTATCTTTTCTCGGGGACGACCCCATCTCGTTGGGAAATGTGACATGGCTTGGGGAATTCTCTTCATTGCGGGCTTGTGTGAAATCGCATGGGCTGTCGGTCTTAAATATTCACAAGGGTTTACCAAATTCGGTGCTTCGGCATTCACTATTGTCTTTATGTTATTGAGCTTTTGGTTGCTTGGCATTGCGTTAAGAACCTTGCCTTTAGGCATTGCTTATGGCGTATGGGTAGGGATTGGCGCAATAGGCACGGCAGTCGTGAGTATTTATCTGTTCAATGAGCCAGCAACACTTATCAAAGCCTTAAGCTTGCTAATGATTGTCGCTGGTATCGCAGGGTTAAAAATATCAGCTTAACGTTAGGCTAAACACAAAACAGCCAGAGTCACTCTGGCTGTTTTTCTAAATGTCGTGTTTACGGTTCTGGGTAGGTATATCAAGCGTTGCGCTTAATAAAAGGTAACCGTAAGTGATGACCAAACGCATTAATTAATGCGCCTGTAACAATCAGACCGCCACCGACGTACGTCCAAATGATCGGAACCTCGCCAAAGAAAATGATGCCTAACAACACAGAAAATACGATCTGGATATACGAATAAGCGGAGGCTTTACCCGCTTGTTGAGTTTGCATCGCTTTGGTTAACCCCAATTGCCCAATTTGGGTAAAGACACCAACTAGAACCAACATGAAAGTCAGATATAGATCGGGCATTACAAAATCGTCGCCAATCAGTAAGAGTGAAGCGGGGAGAGCAACCAACGGGAAATAGAAAATGATCACTGAGCTGTCTTCTGTCTGACTCAGTTTTCTGACAATGACGTAGGCAATTGAGCTACCAAATGCGCCTAAGATCGCAATCATGACGCTAAACATTGGTAAAGCGCTATCTGAGCCTTGCCCAGTTTCTGGGCTTACCATGATATAGATGCCGAGTAAGCACAACGCAATACAAAGGAAAGTTGACGGCTGGATGCGCTCTTTCAAGAAAAATACGGCGAGTAGTGCAGTAAATACCGGATGAATATATTGGAATATCGTCGCTTCTGCCAAAGGTAAGGTGGTCACTGAATAATATACACACATCAGAGCCATCGTACCCACAGCACCGCGTGCAAATAGTAATGGCTTATTATTGCCCCATACAGAAATTCGTTTTCGCTTTACATCGAAATAACTAATGATAAGTGAAACGAGCGCTCTTGCTGCAACGATTTCAAAAACGGGGATACCGTAGTTGCCGACGTGCTTTACTGTAGCCGACATCAGAGCAAAGCCGAACGCGGAAAGCACCATAAAGCGCACACCGATGGGAATCATAGTGTTGAATGAATTGGACATTTTACTGCTCATTTGTTGCGACAGATCTCACTTTAGCATACTTAGTTAGCGATTAAATCCTCTCAACTCAAACACTTCTGTCGACAAGATGAATAAACAGTAGAATACGTAGCAATTAATCTGCCTCTCTTCAGCGTAACAATAAAAACTCGATATTTAAGGAGCTTACATGATCCCGATAAAAGCAACGCATGTTTCAGGCGTTGTCATTTCAAAAATTGATGGCATAGAAAAAATGCTGTTACTCAAACGCGTAAAAGGTGGCTATTGGTGCCATGTTGCAGGTGGTATCGAAGCGGGTGAAGCCGGGTGGCAAACCATTTTAAGAGAGTTAAAAGAAGAGACACTAATTGACCAAGTTGAGTTACATACAGCAGACTTCCTAGAGCAGTTCTACGAAGCAAAAAATAACCGTATCATGGTTATCCCATGTTTTGTGCTATTTTGTCCACCTAACCAATCAGTTGTTCTTAACGAAGAGCATACAGAGTATCGCTGGTGTACGCTTGAAGAAGCTAAGCAGCTGGCTCCGTTTGCCAATCAGCATCACCTATATGAACATGTATGGAAACATTATGTAGATGTGGCATCACTAACGCCATTTACGCTGATCGATCAAAAGGGCTAAATGAACGGCAACGGCTTTGATTAGTTTTTATAGAGAGGTTTGTTCTCATAAAATGAAGCGTTAGGATTTGCGCTGAGCGTTCACAATAAAAAGGAATAACATCTATGGATGAAGTCACATGCCAAGAGACGTATCAAGGAAATCACTTACAGAAGCGTTTTTCCGTCTCGCAAAGGGTCTCAATTGAGCCCCTCAACACGAAACACGCGTCCGCTTTACTAGAGGTTGTGAACACTCACCGAGAGAGCCTTGAGGGTTATCTACCTTGGACGGATTCTGTCACGAATCATAGAGAGGCCGTTAACTACATTTCCCAGCGAGTGAACAGTAACGCGCTGGATTCCCACTGGTGTGCAATTTATTTTGATGAGCAGCTTACGGGTGTTATTGGCATTAAAGGTGTGGATTCACATACGCGTGTTACTGAAATTGGCTACTGGCTTGCCAACAATGGGCGAGGCCATCGTGTGATTGATCAAGTGCTCGCAGTATTGATCCCTTTTTTGAAGCAGAAAGGGCACGCACAATTCATTCAGTTCCATTGTATGGAAGATAACATCGCTAGCATCAATATTGCTGAGCGTGCAGGCGCCACATTAAAAGAATACGTTGATCATGAGTTCGATATGCTTGACCGCTCTCAACGACTAGGCATTTATGAACTACGTTTGATGTAGTATCCACCCCAGAAATATTTTAATCAGAGTTCGAACTCTAACTTCACGAGCGCTACAATAGTAACATTGTTGCGCTCGTGTTAACTTGGGGCGTCATTGGCAGAAACTAGGCTAGGAGAAGCATCATGAACGCAATCACAGAGGTTGAAGTAGATAACTTGTTACAGCAAAGCCTCGGACGCTTAAAAGCGGCATATGCAGCCGAGCCTTATCCTAGTTTGGATGAACGTAAACAGCGCCTCGTTTTGTTAAAAAAATCGCTGCTTGAGAACAAACAAGCTTTGGTTGAAGCGTTAAGTGACGATTTTGGCTATCGCTCAGAATTTGATACCGCCATGACCGACGTTTTGCCAACGGTCTCGCATATTAATTATACCCTCAAACGACTAAAAAAATGGTGCAAACCCAGCAAGCGCGAATCCGGCTTATTGCTCGCACCTTCTAAAGTCACCGTTCAGTATCAACCGTTAGGTGTCGTCGGGATCATTTCACCGTGGAACTTTCCTGTGATTTTGAGCCTTGCGCCTTTAGTGACAGCATTGGCTGCTGGCAACCGCGTGATGATGAAGCTCAGCGAATTTACGCCAAAAACCAATAAAGTCATCGTTGATATTTGCCGTGGGTTGTCTGAGTATGTCGAAGTTTTTGAGGGTGAAGCAGACGTCGCACAAGCATTCAGCCAACTGCCATTCGATCACCTTTTGTTCACGGGTTCTACGAGTGTTGGTCGCGCAGTGGCAAAAGCGGCAGCGGAAAACCTTACCCCGGTGACGTTAGAGTTGGGTGGAAAGTCCCCGGTGATCATTGCAAAAGATGCAGACATGAAGAAAGCCGTTGATGCTATCTTGTTTGGTAAATGCATTAATGCAGGCCAGATTTGTGTCGCGCCTGACTACGCATTTGTACCGCAAGAACGTGTCGAAGAGTTCATTTCGCTATTCTTAAAACGTTTTGAAAAGCTCTATTTAAAATCCAACAAGAATCAAAAGCTGACCCATATTGTCAACCAACGACAATATGATCGTTTGACTGCGCTACTTGAGGATGCAAAAGCGCAAGGTGCTAACCTTCACACTGTTGAGGCGTCGCCCCAAGAGGAACGACTTCTGTATCCTCATTTGGTCACGGATGTGTCGCCGAATATGCGAATCATGCAAGAGGAGATCTTCGGGCCATTTCTACCTGTTAAGCCCTACAATGCCGTTGATGAAGCGATTGACTACATTAATCAGCACCAAAGACCACTTGCGCTGTATGTTATGTCGGACGACAAATCGACTATCAAACATATTGTACGCAACACCCACAGTGGTGGCGTCGGCGTTAATGATACGGTTTTACATGTTGGCGCTGAAGATGCGCCTTTTGGTGGCGTTGGTGAATCGGGTATTGGGCATTATCACGGAGAGGAAGGATTCAGAACTTTTAGTCATGCGAAAACCATTCTTCACACACCGAAATGGTTGCCAAGAACGAGCGTATTAATGCGCCGTAGGGCTATGGCGATAAAAGCGATCCAAAAGATCTTTGTTCGATAATAATTATGATTTGATTGATAAAAAACCGCCCGAATAGGCGGTTTTTTGTTTCTATGTGCTCTGAAACGCTGAGCACCAAAGTCCGAGAAACTTCCTTCGCGTGCTACCAACAAAACAAAGAAAGGCTCTTGTTGAAAGAGCCTTGTTCAGGAAATGTCGAAATATCTTGGCAAGTTTAATGCAGAACTTCACTGCTGAATCTTAGATATCTACAGTCGTTCATCAGTTCTTTAAACGCCTTTCGGTCCAGCTTAATCAGAGTTTCATGATCGCCAGCTTCAAGGTAGACATGTTCCAAGTTTGCTAGTCTTTCATCGCAAACTGTCGACATGTGGTAAGGACTACCAATCGGTGGAATAGCGCCGTGTTCACAATCGGTGAAGAGTCGGTAAACCATACGCTCTTTCACCAAGTGGAAGGTGGCATTAAATTCGTCGTTTAATCTCGACAAACTGATTTTGTTGTTGGCAGGTAAGACCGCCATCATATGACGCCCTTCATGATCCTCAAGAATCACACCTTTTGCGATATTCATTAAAGGCACACCTGCTGCAACACCACTTTGTAGCGAGCTATGACTGTGGCTGTGATTCACGGTTTGAAAGTGAATGTTATGCTCAGTCAAATATTCATCTAATCGGGTTGCAATCGTCATATAGCCTCCACGTGTATGAGACCCATAAAAAGTATAGGTTAGTCGGGCGACAATCGCGCATTTTACTCGGCGACACTGACGCTCTTTACGCTCCTGTTCTACGCTTATTGCAAGCCAGCGAGAAAGCATGGTTAACAATAATAAATAGGGGGCAACATGAGCAAGCCAATCATCGCTGATAACAAGCCGATCAAAGTAGAGTTGAAAGCTGGTCAAGAATATTACTTCTGCCGATGTGGGCGTTCTAAAAATCAACCTTACTGCGATGGGTCTCATTCGGGAACCGGCTTAAAGCCAATGAGCTTTAGTGCGGAAAAAGACGAAGATGCCTATCTCTGCCAATGTAAGCATACCGCCAATGCTCCTTTTTGTGATGGTACACACAAGCGATTTACCGCAGAGCAAGTCGGTAAAGAGGGACCGGAACAAAAGCGAGAGAAAAGAGACAAACCAACGGCGTCTGCTACTCAAGAAGAACCAACCCTCGAGTTTATCCACCAATTAGCGAGAGAAGGACTCTCTAAACTCGGTCATCATGGTCCGATGGCTGCAATGGGGGTTCCTAGGCATTTGCTACCACATTGGGATGCTATACAAATCATGGTGGCGCAAATGGCGACACAACCGTTGTTGGAAGACGTTCCTGTGTCTACCGAGTTGATTGTGGGACCAAACGCGCGTAAGCCGCTCAGACTCGCCATTCCTTTGTTGGTGTCGGACATGAGTTTTGGCGCACTTTCTGAAGAGGCGAAAATTGCACTAGCAAAAGGTGCAGAGTTGGCAGGGACTGGGATTTGCTCTGGTGAGGGTGGCATGTTACCGGAAGAACAAGCCGCTAATTCACGGTATTTCTATGAGCTTGCTAGTGCTCAATTTGGCTACGACGAATCTAAGCTTCTTAATGTTCAGGCGTTTCACTTTAAAGGTGGGCAAGGAGCAAAAACGGGCACGGGTGGTCATCTGCCTGCAAATAAAAATGTAGGTAAGATCTCTCAGGTGAGAGGCATCCCCGAGGGACAACCAGCGATATCACCACCAACGTTCAAAGATCTTCACACTACTCACGATTTCAGAAAGTTTGCTGACAGAGTTCGTGGCATCACAGGCGGCATTCCAATTGGATTTAAACTCAGTGCCAACCATATTGAGCAAGACATTCAGTTTGCGCTTGATGCTGGGGCTGATTACATCATCTTAGATGGTCGCGGTGGTGGCACGGGGGCGGCGCCAACTATGTTCCGTGACCATATTAGTGTGCCCACCATTCCTGCGTTAGCTCGTGCACGTAAGTACTTAGATGAAAAAGGTGCAAGTGACCGCGTCACATTAATCATCACCGGTGGGTTGCGAGTTCCTACGGATTTTGTCAAAGCGTTGGCACTTGGAGCAGACGGAGTAGCGATAGCAAACAGTGCGATGCAATCGATCGGTTGTGTCGCCGCTCGCATCTGCAACACCAATAATTGCCCGGCAGGCATTGCGACACAAAATGCCGATTTGAGGCAGCGTCTCGACGTTGAAAAGTCATCCCAGCAACTGAAAAATTTCTTCGAATCCTCGGTCGAGCTCATGAAAGTCATGGCGAGGGCTTGTGGTCATCACGCTCTGAATGAATTTAGTCATCATGATTTAGCGACCTGGGATCACAACATGGCGAGGCTGTCTGGGATTAAGTATTCAGGTATGGACTTAAACTGATCTCTATCCATATTTTCTGCATATAGGTACATGTTTGATAACAATTATTTATTCGCTGAAATGTTTGAAATTTTGACTTGGCGTTAACTAAAAAAACAGTGTATGAACTACGCTGTTTGAGGTGGATATTCGATTTATTGAATAACAAAGAGTGGTTACCACAACCACGACACGAAGGAGCATTATATGAGCAAAGCAAACGGCGGTTCGGTAGGTAAATGTCCAGTTATGCATGGTGGGCAAACATCTACAGATAAGTCGGTGATGGATTGGTGGCCGAATGCCTTGAACTTAGACATCCTGCATCAACACGACTCCAAAACCAACCCATTTGGTCAGGACTTTAATTACAAAGAAGAACTGAAAAAGCTAGATGTCGAAGCACTTAAAAAAGATTTAAAAGATTTAATGACTGATAGCCAAGACTGGTGGCCTGCCGACTGGGGACACTACGGTGGTTTAATGATCCGAATGGCATGGCATGCAGCGGGCAGTTATCGTATTGCGGATGGCCGTGGCGGTGCTGCTACAGGCAACCAACGCTTTGCTCCTCTCAACTCTTGGCCAGATAACGCCAACCTCGATAAGGCTCGACGCCTTTTATGGCCAATCAAGAAAAAATATGGCAACAAACTAAGTTGGGCAGACCTGATTGTCCTTGCCGGTAACATGGCGTACGAATCCATGGGTTTTAAGACCTTTGGCTTTGCGTTTGGACGAGAGGACATTTGGCACCCAGAAAAAGACACTTACTGGGGCTCTGAGCAAGAATGGTTAGCCACAAGTGACGCTGATAACAGCCGCTACTCTGGTGAGCGAGATTTAGAAAACCCGCTTGCTGCGGTAATGATGGGTCTTATCTATGTGAACCCTGAAGGGGTAGACGGTAACCCAGATCCTCTCAAAACAGCACATGACATGCGAGTGACCTTTGCGCGAATGGCAATGAACGATGAAGAAACCGTCGCGCTCACAGCTGGTGGTCACACGGTGGGTAAGTGTCATGGTAATGGTGATGCCGCAAACCTTGGCCCAGAGCCCGAAGCAGCAGACGTTCATGAGCAAGGTCTTGGCTGGATTAATCACAAAACACGTGGCATTGGTCGTGACACGGTAACGAGTGGCATTGAAGGTGCTTGGACAACACACCCTACACAATGGGACTACGGATACTTCCACCTACTATTTAAGTATGACTGGGAACTGAAAAAGAGCCCAGCAGGTGCATGGCAATGGGAGCCAATCGACATTGAAGAAGAAGACAAGCCTGTCGATGTTGAAGACGGTTCTAAGCGCTACAATCCAATCATGACCGACGCCGATATGGCGCTCAAAATGGACCCTGAATATCGCAAGATTGCAGAAAAGTTCCAAAATGACCCAGCGTACTTTGATGACGTTTTTGCTCGTGCCTGGTTTAAGTTGACACACCGCGATCTAGGACCAAAATCATGTTATTTCGGCCCTGATGTGCCAAGCGAAGATCTTATTTGGCAAGACCCAACGCCTGCAGGTAAGACAGACTACGATGTCGATTTAGTGAAAACAAAAATCGAAGCAAGTGGCCTATCCATTAGTGAGCTAGTAAGCACGGCTTGGGATAGTGCGCGTACTTACCGTGGCTCTGACCGCCGAGGCGGCGCAAATGGTGCGAGAATTCGCTTGGCTCCGCAAAAAGATTGGCAAGGGAACGAACCTGAACGTCTAAGACGTATTCTTGCGGTGCTAGAAAAAATAGCAGCAGAAGAGGGCTGTAGTGTTGCAGACGCTATCGTGCTTGCTGGGAACGTAGGTATTGAACTGGCTGCGCGTGCCGCAGGTCATGATGTTTCCGTACCATTCGCGCCAGGCCGAGGTGATGCCACCCAAGAGATGACGGATGTGGAATCGTTCGAAGTACTTGAGCCTGTTGCTGACGGTTTCCGAAATTGGTTGAAGAAAGACTACGCGGTTAAGCCAGAAGAGCTTTTATTAGATCGTGCTCAGCTTATGGGGCTTACGGCGCCAGAAATGACGGTACTTATCGGTGGTATGCGCGTTCTAGGCAGTAACTACGGCGGTGGAAAAGAGGGCGTATTTACTGACCGAGTCGGCACTTTGTCGAATGATTTCTTCGTGAACCTTACTGACATGGCATATACGTGGAAACCAGTGAGTGCTAATCAATATGAAATCCGTGATCGTAAAACCGACGCTGTGAAGTGGACGGCTACTCGAGTGGATCTTGTCTTTGGTTCAAACTCGATCCTGCGTTCGTATGCGGAAGTGTATGCGCAAGATGATAATCAGGAAAAATTCATCCATGACTTCATCGCCGCATGGACGAAAGTCATGAACGCGGATCGTTTTGACTTGCAATAAGTGAAACGATGCCCGTCGGTAGATGGGTTGATGAATAAGTAAGAGAGGCGGGCGAAAAGCTCGCCTTTTTCTTTACCTATCTTTTTACTTTGATTGTTACTTTGATTGAAAGTTAAGCTCATTTGAACCATAATAACTGGACCATATGAACCATAGGAGCTTGATATGGCAACTGCAGCATTAAAAAGCTTCAAACCGAAACAACCTCATAAATCCAATTTCTGGTTTATGTTGGGTATTGAAGACGCTGAAACAGGTCGCACTGATGCGGTTCACAAAGGCTTTGAGCCAAAGGTGTATCGCAATATTGTTGAGCGTGTGAAGCTTTCTCAGAGTGAGTTTCAAAACGTCACATTGATACCTGTTAGCACGATCAAGCGTCGTCTAAAAAACGATGAACGCTTCAATACGCAAGAAAGTGATGCAATCTATCGATTAGCGATGTTATTGAAACTCGCGACAGAACTGTTTGACGACGAAGAGCGCGCGTTAAAATGGATGAGAGAGAATGTGTATGGCTTAGGTGGAAAACGTCCACTTGATATGGTCTCGACCACGGTGGATTTTGAAATCGTAAAAGATTTGATCGGCCGTTTAGAGCACGGGGTATTCTCGTAATATGAAGCTCTATCGTCTCACACAAAAGAAATTTGCTGACACGCCATTCAGCCCCGTTGGCGCAAAGTTATTTGGAGGGCGATGGAACTCAAAAGGAACCGAAGCCCTCTACTTCTCTGAATCGGAATCCCTTTGTTCGTTGGAAGTGTTTGTTCACGTAAACAACGATCCTGCTATCACCAAACTTTACGATTTATATCGTATTGAAATGCCAGAATACCTCATCGCCACCTTAGATGAAGAAGATCTCCCTGTGACGTGGCGAGCAATACCGGCGAGCGAGTCTACGCAGTACATTGGTGATCAGTTTCTCAATGATCCTCATCCAGAGTTTGCCGCGCTGCAAGTGCCTTCAACGATTTCACCTCGTGATAAAAACTACGTGGTGAATCCAAATCATCCCAAAATGAAAGAGATCATCAAGAAAGCCGAAAAGCTCGATTTCGCGTTTGATCCGCGCATTTTCAAATAGACGCCTAGCTTTGTCTTGCTTTAAAGCATTCAGCGCTTACCTGAGATAAGCGCTGAAGCATAAAAGTTTATTTCCTTGGTTATTGTTGATCGTAAGTGAACTGTTGCGCTTCATTTGTAGTGTTGAGGTAATGCCCAAGCACCAACTCAGCACCTTTGTAAGATAAATGGCTGTCATCCGTATACATCGCATTGTTTGCTCCAACTCTCATTCGACATACGCCATTTCTGCAAATGGCATCGGTCAAGTCGACAAACTCAACGTGCTCAAATTGCTCAAAGTAGTTCACTAACTTCGCCACGTTTTGAGGGTGATGTTGTTTGGGAGAAAAGTCGCAGGCAGACTCTTCTGTCTCGCCAAACAAACGCGCTTTCCAAAGGCATTCTCCTACCGCAAACGGTGCAGAAGGGGTTGGACCGAAAACGACCACTTCCTTTCCTTTCAGTTCATTCAATAATTTGGTTAATGATGCTTCATAATCGGCTTGTGAAAGCTCTTTATTGAAATTAGAAGAGATAACAACGCGACGAATGGAAGGGGTACTTAGAATTGTATCGACAGCCTCATTGAAGAACTGTCGGCAAGAAATTGAGCCAGCAGCTTCTAGGATGTCGACATAACCGACCGCACAGGAATCTTGAGTAAGTTGCACCACGCCAGTTGGTGTTACTTCGGATAGACGCTTCACGTAAACCATGCTGTGACTATTGCCTAACACAGCGATGGCGGGCTGCGGCGCAGACGAGCACACATCGTTAACGTTGGTGTTGCCGTTGCAATCTAAACCATAACCGTTGTTAACGCGCATGGCCTCGAAAAATGCGCTTCTTTCTGGAAAACCACCGTTTTGATGACCAATAACGCCGAGCGTTAGCAAGGGCAACGTCAACAACACAATAACCGCGGACACAGTGCGCATGCTCATGGCTTTTCGGCTACGGAACGGCTTTTCAATAAAGCGCCAAGTGAAGTAAGACAGTACAAAAAGAGCGATAACGTAAAGCGGGATATTGACGTCTTGTGTTGTGTCCAACACGTAGCGGTAAAAGACAAATAATGGAATGTGCCACAAGTATAAGCTGTAGCTGATTAAGCCGACGAACACGACCCACTTTAGGCTCAGTAATCTACCGCAGACATTGTCTTTAGAGGCAAACAAAATCACCAACGCGCTACCGATGACCGGCACCAGCAGCGTAATGCCCGCGCCATCTTGCGATTTTTCAAACAAAAGCGCGGAAGCCAATATCAAAACGATGCCAATGGTTGCTAGAGTATCGTTAGATTGAACTTGGACTTTTCTCATCACTAATGCGAGTAATGAACCGGTTGCCAGTTCCCAAGCACGAGAGAAGATCATGTAAAAAGCGAAATCAGGATCGTTGCTCGCGTAGACAATAGTCATCAAACTCAGCGCAAATACCGCGATGAAAAAAGTCAGGTAAAACGCGTTTTTGCCACGAGCGAGTAGCATGAGTAGCAAAGGAATGACAATGTAGTATTGTTCTTCAACGCCCAAGCTCCAAGTGTGAAACAGCGGGTTGGCTTGATCTTCTAAACCGAAGTAATTGTGGCCTTTCAAATACAGAAGAATGTTGGATGCGGAAAGAATGGAAGACACTGCGAACTGACCAACGTCTTTGTGTGCTTGCGGCAAAAATAGCCACCAAGACATCAAATAGCTGACGGCGATCACCACCAGTAAGAGGGGGAGTATGCGACGAATGCGTCGCTCATAAAAATCACCAAGGCTGAACTTCTGGTTTTCTAAGTCGTTAATCACGATGGTGGTGATCAAATAGCCGCTGATCACAAAAAACACGTCGACGCCAATAAAGCCACCAGCGAATTGCTCAACTCCTGCATGAAACAAAATCACTAACGTGACAGCAATCGCCCTTAATCCGTCTACTTCTGCTCTGTAAGTCATATCGTGTTGCTCCAACATTCCGTTTAATGAAGTAGAGCAAAATATGAACCAGAAATAATGTTTATTTAAATCAGTGCCTTAAAGTGATTTTCAAAATGAAAATGCTAGGTGGGTTAACGAATTCCCAAATTGAATTTCAATATGGAAACCCCATAAAGAATGATCTTAAGAAGCGCTAAATCAAAGAACGTAAAGCGCGAGGCACTTAGACTTCATTGAAAATGATTACGCTAAAGAAACGATGACAGAGAATACGATTCAGGAAAAAATTGCCAGCTTTACTTGTATCGAAGAGGCTTTGAATTACTTCGACATCGAGTTTGATAGCCGATTTATCGAAAACAATCGAACCGAGTTGGTTAAGAGGTTTAACGGCTACTTAATCCTCACTAAACCGGATGATTGGTTTTCAGGTCGTCGTGCTTTAAAGAATGCTTACTGTAAAGTACAACGCAGTTTGCTCAGTAAAACGACGCGCTCTGCGTGTCGAGGTTGTACATCTTGTCAAAGACGTTAATTCTGGTGGCTTGCCTAAAAAGAACCCTGCATCTTGGCGTCACGGGGGAAGAGCAAGGTTCTTTTGGTTTCGCTATTGGTTTGTCGCGAGTTGCGAATCAGCTTTACGTAGATGAATTAACCCGCGTGGTACGCAGGGTAGTCCACTAAGCCTTTTTCACCGCCGCCGAACAATGTGGCAGGGTCATGTTCTGCCAGTGGATAGCCATGCTTGATGCGGCTTGGTAAGTCGGGGTTTGCAACAAACGGACGGCCAAAGCCAATCATGTCAGCTAAACCACTTTCGATCGCGTGTTGCGCCTTTTCATCGTTATAACGACCGGCATAAATCAGTGTACCTTTATACGCCTCACGAACTGCGGTTTTAAAGTCGTGCGGAGTGTCTGGCGCGTCGTCCCAATCCACTTCAGCAATGTGAATGTAAACCACATTGAGTTTATCAAGCAGCGCTGCAGCGGCGGTGTAGGTTTCGACTGGCGTACTATCAACGGTGCCATTTAACGAAGTGAATGGTGCAAGACGAACACCAACACGCTCAGCGCCAATAGCTTGCGTCATCGCCTCTACCACTTCACCAAGAAAACGCAGACGGTTTTCAATTGAGCCACCGTATTCATCGGTGCGGTTATTCGCTTCAGAATCGATAAACTGGTTAACCAAGTAGCCATTCGCTGCATGAAGCTCGATACCATCGAATCCGGCTTCTATCGCGTTTAGGGCGGCTTGGCGGTACTCTTCAATAACGTTCTTGATGTCTTGTTTGGTCATTTCACGTGGCTCAACCACGTCGACAAAACCCGGTTCGTCTGTGCCGTTATCGACAAATACTTTCACGTTTTCTGCTTTTAGCGCAGAAGAAGAAATAGGCTGCTCACCGCCAATGTTATCAGGGTGAGTCACGCGACCAACGTGCCACAATTGCGCGAAGATAGTGCCGCCATTCTCGTGCACCGCATTAGTTACCTTTTTCCAGCCAGCAATTTGCTCTGGGCTGTAAATGCCTGGTGTCCATGCATAGCCTTGACCCATTGGCGAAATTTGTGTGCCTTCAGCAACGATTAGGCCCGCTTCAGCACGTTGAGCATAGTAGGTCGCCATCATATCGTTAGCGATATTACCTGGTTGAGAAGCACGAGAGCGCGTCATCGGAGGCATAACGATACGGTTTTTTAATGAGAGAGAGCCAAGTTGAATGGGTTGAAATAATGCGTCTGTCATAGGAAACCTCGTTATTTTTGAGTTTGGATGAGTTCGATTTGGTAACCATCGGGATCTTTAATGAAGGCGATGTGAGTTTCTCCGCCTTTCATTGGACCTGGCTCGCGAGTAACGTTGCCACCAAGCGCTTTGATTTTTTCGCAAGCGGCGTAAATATCTTCAGACCCCAGTGCCATGTGTCCGAATGCGTTACCCAAGTCGTAACTGTCGGTATCCCAGTTATAAGTTAGCTCGATGGTCGCGCCATCTGGTTGATCAGGGTTACCAACAAACACCAGTGAGTAACGGTATTCTTGGTTTTCAAAACGATCCAAAACACTCATTCCCAGAACCTTTGTATAAAATTCGATCGATTTGTCTAGGTCAGCAACACGGATCATCGTGTGGAGAAACTTCATAAGTCGCCTTTTCATAACGTTGCGTAATCACTATGCAAACCATATCGCCACTCTAAATAAACTGGAAATTATCGTTAATTATTAAAATGATTATTTAGTGTTATGAAAAGCGAGGTTGCTGGCCCTGCAACATGCAAACAAAGATTACTCGCCGTTTCTTTTTAATTGTTGGCATATGCTAATTACTCTTTTGAGAAACCGAGTAACTATCATGTCTACAAACAGCTATTGTCATTACACTCACGAATCTCATCATCAATGTGCGGTTTGTTCTTCAATTAATGTGAATCCGAACTCTTTGGCCGTGAACTACCAATACCTAGCCGATGGTTCTGTTGTCGGAGAGTTTCACGTTTTACCGCGTCATCAAGGTTACACAGACCTGTTGCATGGTGGTATTGCCAGTTCGCTTCTCGATGGTGCAATGACGCATTGTTTGTTATCTAGAGACATTCAAGCCCTTACGGCGCAGTTGGATGTGCGCTACCATGCACCTATTCAGTTAAATGATCGAGTCACGATTACCGCACTCTGTGAAGGTGAACGACGCGGTATATATCAACTGGTGGCTCAATTGCGGGTCGAAAGCGAAGTTAGAGTGACGGCTAAAGGGAAGTTTATTCGTCCTAAAAAGGCATAAATAAAAACGTGTTCTACGGAGAGGCAATGAAGAAATTTGATGAGCTGTATGCAATTGCGACGAGAAAATCTCAATATGACCAAACCAATACTTGGTTTAAAGGCGTAGAGACTTATCTGGAGGCCATTGGCAAAGAAGTTGATGAAGTCCGCGTAGAGATTCGTGAGGATCGCCTTTGTCATTTGGAAGACGAGTTAGGCGATGTGTTGTGGAACTATCTTAACGTATTAAAAGCGCTGGAAAGAGAAAAGGGTATAGATCCTGAGAAAGTACTCGAAAGAGCCTGCACTAAATACGAGCAGCGTGTATCTGCGATTGAATCGGGACGCAGTTGGGATGAGATAAAACAGCAGCAGAAACAAGCCTTGAACGCGGAACATGAAGCCGCGCAGTTAGAAGATGTAAAGAGCCAATAACTGCGCTTGGTATTGAAAGGATAGGTTAATAGGGAATACCTAGTCAGCCCTTGGAGCTGTTGACCAACAGTAGGTCACAAGGTGGTTGATCAAGTAACGTGTCTACAGTGCTGCCAGACCAAAATTGAGATGACATGCTTCGTTTACATGCCCCCATAATCAAAATCGCTGCTTGTGATTGCTTAACTGCTTTTGGTAACGCCGTTTCAGGGTTTCCTTCTGGCAGCAGTAGTGGTACTCGAGTTAACCTTTGCGCACTAATAAAATCTGTAATGCCTGCTTTTTGGTTGCTTAATATCTCTGCACGATAGCGAGAGAGGTATGGCGCGACGTATCGGCAGTAAACGAGCGTCATTTTCCCGCTTAAGGTTTGTTCTAATTTTGAGCCTCGCGAGACGATGGCTTTATCTACTATCGACTTTTCATCCCCTCGATGAAGTGGGTCGATTGCACAAAGCATGTTGGCGTGAGAAGGCCATGAACGCTCACTCAGTAGCAACAAGTCGCAATCTTGTTGTGCTAGTTCTGTGAGCATCGTTTGAATCTCGTGTTTGTTAAAGTGTCCCACGAGCAGTAAGTCAGTGTGGTCAACAAGTCGTTTCGCAACTTGCTCAACCCAATGACTCCCTTTGAAATGCTCGTAAGAGAGCGTTGGCGTTTCAAGCTCTTCTTCTTCACAAAGTTCGACAATTAATGCGTTGAACTTTAAGGTCCAAGCTTCAAACTCAGCTTGTCTTTTTTCTATATGGTCAGAGTTGAAACTGAGAAAATGAGCGAATGCGTGATCTTCACTTCGGCGATGGTCTTCCACTAAAACCACAATAGGCTGAGCCAACGCTGTCGAAAATTGAATCACTTTACGAAGCACCTTACGACTTGGTAAGGCGGCCTGCTGAGTCAGAAAAAATACAGGTGCCATTGATTACTCCATTATCAAACAAGGCGAATGAGCCTGACACACATTCAAGTCTATACCATGAACTGATGCAGAGGCGTTTTGTTTCTGCGAGCGAAATATAAATTCCGCAATTAAGTCAACTATCGCCTAGAATTTTAACATCAAGAATTCATGCCTTCGGATAGCACATATCGTCAATGCGGCGAATGTGGTAGTGAAAGCTATAGGTAAAAGTAATGATAGATTCCAACCAATTGCAAATTAACCGCAAAGTGCCACATTTGCTTGCTGAGATCATTAAAGCGATAGAATCGACCGAAGACTTGAGCTTTTTGAAAGACTATCAAGAAGCACAGATTGCGAACATTTTGGAATCGGTCAACATTGCTTACCGTAAACGTGTCATAGAAGCAGTGCCGCCTGAGAAGTATTGGACGGTATTGAATTTGCTCCGATACGACACCGCCAAGCACATTCATCAATCACTCAATAAAGAATTACAACATGAACGCTTGGCGTACATAACGGATTCAGAACTGATCATCTTTGCGGACTTTCTACCGACCGAATTTGTAGATGAATACCTTATTGATCAAAGTGAAGAGTCTGTCGCGCATATCCAACAAGCATTGTCGTATGAAGACAACAAAGTTGGACGTTATGCCGAGCCTCACTTTCTGGTCGCAAACCCTAAAAACAGCGTAGGAGGCATAAAAACCGAGCTGCTAAAACGCGGGCAAAGTCCTGTGCGGTTGATTATTGTGCGTGATGCAAGTGGTGTGATTGGTACGATAGAGCCGCATACCCTGTTGCTGCACGAAAATCATATCAAACTTACCGACTTGACCGTAGTTACGCCAATTCTAGAAGATATTCAAACGATTCAAAGCGTCAGCAAACAAGTCTCGATTGATGGTGGAGCACATTGGTTTCCTATCATGGCTGGTGGCAAAATTATGGGCGTCTTGTCGATGGCGACCATCGCGATTACCTTGCGTGAACTCAGCCTACAAGCTGTAGTGGCAGAAAACGTACGAAGCGAAGAAGATTTGTTCACACCATTAAGCGTGGCGACAAGGCTAAGAGCACTTTGGTTGGTGATTAACTTGCTGACCGCTTTCGTAGCCTCCGCCATCATTGGGCTTTTTGATAATGTGGTCGAGCAAGTCGTTGCGCTTGCTATCTTAATGCCCGTTGTGGCGAGTATGGGCGGCATCGCAGGTAGCCAAACCTTAGCGGTGGCCATTCGGGGTATCGCATTGAACCACTTGCACCAAAGTAACTTGAAGCTATTGGTGAATAAGGAATTAAAAATCGCCACCATTAATGGTTTAATTATGGGATTGGTGATCGCGGGTGTCGTTTACATGGTGTTTGACTCTTTGCCATTGGCGCTTATTATTTGCTGTGCCATTTTCCTCAATAGTTTGGCGGCCGCGGCATCGGGTACGTTGATACCATTCACGTTGAAAAAGTTTAACATTGACCCCGCCGTGGCTGGCTCGGTAGTATTGACGACCGTTACCGATGTCGTTGGTTTCTTTGCGTTCTTAGGCTTAGGTGCCATTTTCTTGATATAGATATCCAATTGACGCGTTAACCAGCAGAACCAATCGCACCATTTCCCAACCCAGTATTTTGGGCGAGCTTGCTTCGCTCAGCATTCCTCCGTTTTCCATAACCGATGAACACGTCGTTTCGGTTCTTACTTTGTAAATCTCTTCACTGCTCAGTTCTATTCCCCCAAATTTCCCACTACCGATCTCGCTTAACGCTGGCGTGCCAAATGCCAATTTCAAACGCCAGATGATGCCCATTTTCTTGTCTGTACACGCATTACTTCACTCAAACAAAAAATAAGGAAACAAATTTGAATAAACTCATCGTATTCACCGGTGGTCCCGGTGCAGGAAAAACCTCGGTTATCGAACAACTAAAAACACAAGGCTTTATCTGCGCGCCAGAAACCGGTCGTCAAGTAATACAAACGCAGGTTGCCAATCACGGTTCAGCATTACCTTGGAATGACAAACAAGCTTTTCGAGACGAAATGATGAAGGTAGAAGTGAGCAATTACCGAGCTTTCAATATCCACCAAGGGAATGTGTTTTTTGATCGCAGTATTGTGGACGTATATGGCTACAGTAAGTTGGAACAACTGCCAATCTCGCATGAGCTCATCACGCATTGCCAGACGCTTCGTTATCATTCTCAAGTATTCATTTTTCCACCGTGGACGTCGATATTCAGCAACGACGAAGAGCGAAAGCAAGATTTTTCTGAAGCGGTGGCTACGTATCAACAGATGGTCAACGCTTATCACAAATTTGGTTATCAATTGATCGAAGTGCCCAAAATGTCAGTCGAAGACAGAGTAGCGTTTATTCTCGGCTCAGTCATCGAACAAGGCTGAAAGATGATTGATGCAAACAAATGCGTAAGGCGATTGTGAGCACGACAACAATATGCGTAAAGGGAGTTATTTATACTGGATAAAATTCAATAACTTAATTGAGTGTTATGTCTTTTAAATATCTTACCTTATTGCTCGCAACGACGAGCATGAGCAGCTTTGCTGATGTAGGCTTGCCTTCGGGGGATGATTGGTTAAACCATGTGACGAATGGCCTAGCCCCATATTGGATGATGGAAAGCGCGCATGGACAACCTGCGGGGAATTTTCCGACTTTTCGTTGTGATAACGGTGTCATTCTCGACCCACAAAAACCGTGTGAAGAATTAAACAAAGGGTGGATTAGCCCGCACTTCGATCGCGAATACACCCGCATGAAATCGCGCCAAACTTACGCTTATGGCGTGCTTTTTCATCTTACGGGTGACAAGCAAGCATTAGAGCTGGCAAAGAAAGGGGCTTATTACCTGATTGATCATCTACAAGATGAGAAAAACGGCGGCTTCGTGAGCTTTACGCGTAGTGGAAAACCGGGGATGGAGTGGCAACAGCGAACTTCTCAAGACCAAGCTTACGCTTTGGTGGGCTTGGCGATGTACTACTACTTGACGCAAGATCCAAAGGTTGAACAAGCACTTATCGACCAGCAAGCGTTTATATTTAAACAATACCGACGAAGCGATGATCGCGGTCTGGCGTGGGTTTTGAAAGATGGTGATGGGGAAAGTGAGAAGCAGCAAGAGTTAGTCGCTCAACTTGACCAAATTAATGGCTACCTGTTGTTAACGGCGCCACTTTTACCACCGCCAGCGCAAGCCAAGTGGAAACAAGATCTGGAGTGGCTGACGCAAGTGATGCTGGATAACTACCACTCCGACAAAGAGCGGCGTTTTTATGGCGCGATACACCACAAAGCGGTAATGATGCCAGATGCGAAACACAATGATTTTGGACACACCATCAAAGCGTATTGGATGACGTATCTCACTGGTCAGTTGTTGGAAAATTCCAATTGGACAGAGTTTGGTTTCAAAGGAATGAAACACACGCTTAAGCAAGCGCAATATCAGCAAAACTTTGAGCAAGTCAAAGCACTTTTCTCACCAGAATGGCAGAGTAAATGGGCACAAGAGAGCATTCCTGCTTGGCAATCAAGACCATACAAGCACTATAGCTCGTCTTGGGAATGGGCAGAGCTCGATCAAGCGGCAATGACAGTTTCCCTTGTTGATGGTTCGATGAAAGAAACGCTTCAATACACGTTACCCACCTTTATGGACGTGTGGGTGGATCATCAGTACGGAGGTGTTGGTCTGAATCCTAAATCAACCAAAGCGTTCCATTGGGGAAGTGGTTACCACCAGTTTGAACATGCGCTGGTCGGGTATTTGTACGCGCAACAAATGGCAAAACAGCCCGCCAAGCTTTACTACGCGCGACTAGCCGAGAGTAAAATGCCACTTAATCCATATTACTTTAGCGCAGACGTAAAATCGTTGTCGTCACAAAGTGATGGAGTCACCATCGCGACATTCACCAATATTCGACCTTAGGTTGGTCGATGGTGATGTGTTAGTTAAAGTCCGCGTAAAAGCCAATAAAGTCCTCCGATAGCAAGGATGACTATTAGCTATCTAGGTCTGTCACTAGATAAGCTTCAAGCAGTAATTGTGTAGGTAATGATCCCTGGGCACTTATAAAAAGCCGTCAGAACCAACTGGTTTTGACGGCTTTTTATTCTATGACAGGTAGAGGCTTCAATTTTCAGCGCTATAGGTCCATGAAAACTTAAGTGAGATTCCAATCACGTCGCATGATCTCACTAGTGTCATTGGAAATAAATGAATTGTTTCTGATACATAGAACGTATTAACATGGTTGCACTGGGCCCATATGAGTAAACTTATTGAATATACAATTTGAGAGAGAGGGTTTAGTTATTAAAAATAACAGTTAGTTGGAATCTAGGTTAAATGAAAATAAAACTATTTAAAAAGCTACAAGTTGTATTTCTTGTGGTGTTGTTTCTCTAGGTTGTCCAAGCGGAAGCATGATCTAAAACGCTTATTTTATTCAAATAAATGGAAAGAAATGAAAGTGGAATTAAAAAATAACTATTCAGAATCAGAAATAAACCAGCCACCATCGGTACTTCTTGTTACGTCTCTGTTGTGTCTGGCGTCCGTTTGTTGGGCTGCATTGCTGTTGGCCATTGAATATATTGTTGGGATAGAAATGAGTGGTACAGGCTTTCTTAGCACGTTAATCCCAGCCATGAGTGTTGGTTATTACTTCGGCTACAAGACTGGAGATGTAATGCCATCAAAAACAAGATGGTATGCTGTTTTACTGTGGACTTTAGCAAGTTTGGTAGTGTTCTCTCTTATCTTAATGTCGTTAGATATTTCTCCGTTTTATTTATTATCTGAGCTCGGTGGGGTAAGTATTTTTATTGCTATCATAATGCTAATAACGATTGGCATCGCCTACTTAATTTTAAAAAGTGGTGAGAAAATGGCGATTAGAGTGTTACTCAAAGCCAAGGAAAGTCAGTAGATAAAATACAACAAACGATTCAATTAGGATCATGACAAGACGCCAGCCATAATGTGCTGGCGTTTTAGTTTCCTGTTTGTAGGATTTTTTGTTTAAAAGGCAAACCCATTTATTGTGTTGTCGTTTGAGTTAATGGTTTATGCCTTGTGCGCAAGATAGCTTAGCAGGTTTATGTATCGAGAAACGTGTGTATAATTCGCCACGAATTACGATTTATAGATATGAAAGGTAAGTATGGCAGTCCTCGAAATTCTCTCCATTCCAGATCCAAGGCTTAAAGTAAAAGCAGAAAAAGTCACTGATGTATCGACAGTACAAACGCTGATAGACGATATGCTAGAAACACTTTACGCAACGGGCAATGGTATCGGTTTAGCTTCAACCCAAGTAGGCAGAAAAGAGGCGGTTGTTGTCATCGATATCTCTGACGAACGCAATGATCCTTTAATCTTGGTTAACCCAGAAGTGGTGAGCGGAGAAAACAAAGCACTTGGTCAAGAGGGATGCCTCTCTGTTCCTGAGTACTACGCAGATGTAGAGCGTTACACGTCAGTTGTTGTTTCTGCACTAGACCGTGATGGCAACCCGATTACAATCGAGAGCGATGAGTTCTTGGCGATTGTGATGCAGCACGAAATTGATCACCTATCTGGTAACTTGTTCATTGATTACCTTTCACCGCTGAAGCAAAAAATGGCGATGAAAAAAGTGAAGAAGTACGTAAAAGCGAAAGCTAAGTAATATGAGAGGAAGTAACCCTCCATGTCGAGTTACTTCCTTTTAAATCAAGAATAGGAAGGTAGTGAGAGCGGTTTATCTCTGTTTTTGGGGGACATAACGCTTTACGACCTTCATAAGCCTTTGAAATGAAGAACAGTCCATATGTGACTCATGAGGGCAGGTGGCAACATGGTTTAGGCTGTCTCGCACCGCTTTCAAACGTTTTATTTGCTCATCAATCTCAAGTGCCTTTTTTGTTAGTAAGTCACGATCGATATATGGCTTTGAAACTTCTGATTGATTCAACATTTCTGCCATTTCGTTAAGCGATATTCCAGCGATACGCCCCAAACTAATTAAATTGAGTGTATTGAGTACCTCTGGTGAATATTGGCGTCTCAATCCATTCCTTCCTATCGAGCGAATTAACCCCAGCTGTTCGTAGTACCTGAGCGTTGAAGTCGGCAATCCTGATTTTCTAACCACTTCTGCAATATCCATATTATTCCCCATTGACTTCAAGTTGGCTTTAAGTTGTAGCATGCAACTAAGACCTTAACAAATCAAAAACTTGAGGAGAGAAAAATGCTGCTTTTAATGGGATTGCAAGCGGTGCTAATAGGGATTGGTGCCACTTTGATAATGGATTTATGGGCATGGTTACAAAGGAGAGTGTTTGGAATTCCTTCATTAAACTATGCGTTGGTTGCGCGCTGGGTTTTGTACATGCCCCAAGGAAAGTTTATGCATGCGCCAATTATGGCGTCGGAGGCGATGCCGGGAGAAAAGTCACTGGGCTGGTTTTTTCATTATGCCATCGGCGTTACTTTCGCTTTGGCTCACGTTACTGTTTTTGGTCATCATTGGTTGGTAGAGCCCAGTCTAATGCCCAGCTTAATTACAGGCGTGGTAACGTTGATCTTCCCATTTTTGGTCATTCAACCTTGTCTAGGATTTGGTTTTGCTGCGAGTAAAACCCCAACACCTTGGAAAGCCCGTTTTCTTAGCACATTGGCGCATTTGGGTTTTGGTTTGGGTTTATTCATAGCCGGGTTTGCAATCAAAGTTACGAGCCAGTATTTTGCATAGAGAACATGAGCATCATGCAAACGAGTGGTTTTTATCTATGATGCTCAACTCTTGGTTGTTTTTGCGCTTTGCTCATAGTTGGCCGATATGTTCGAAGTCTGTTGCATTTATCCAAGATGTAAAGTCGGCGGACATTTAACATTGTCTTAACGTCAGAATGGCAAGCGGTTTACCAAGAAAAACTAAAATTATTTGGTTTGACATAAAGAATATTAAGGGTTTCAGATGGCTTCAAAAGTGGCAGGGATATCAATACTGAGTTTATTGGCAGCGCCAGTTGCGATGGGAGAAACAGCCAGTGCTTATGATTTATGTTTGCTAGACAAAATAAAGCAAAGCAAAGGTGAGGAAACCATAAAGAGCATTCGCGCGCAGTGTGAGCTTGACACAGTAACCAGCACAGTGCCCGCAGATCCAGAAATTGAAGAGCCTGAAGAACTTCAGGAAAGCTTGGTCGACAAGCGTTTGGAATCAGAACGAGAAAACGCGTTCGAACCGTTTAGCCTAGTCGCGCATCGCGTTAACTATATTCTTCCGTTTACATACAGTGATCGTGTAAATAAACGCGCGTATGCCGACACCAAATACGGCGATGAACTGCGTAAGGAAGAGGCGGAGTTCCAAATCAGTTTTAAAGTACCAATGAACTATGATGACTTGTTGTTTGATGGCGATGGTCTGTTTTTTGGAATGACTCTTAAATCATTTTGGCAGGTATACACGGGGGCAGCATCTCGTCCATTCCGTGAAACCAATTATCGTCCAGAGCTTTTTTACTACACCCCAACAGACTGGAAACCACTTGATGGTTCGACTTGGTTAGGTTTTGGTATTGAACATGAGTCTAACGGTCAGAGACAGGAGCTATCGCGCAGTTGGAACCGTGTCTATGCCAACTTAACCTTTGCAAAAGACAATTTTGCGGTTTCTATCCAGCCTTGGTGGCGTATACCTGAAGATGAAAAGACATCGCCTAATGATCCCAAAGGTGATGATAACCCGGATATCGAAGACTATATGGGACACTTTGAGCTATCGAGTGCTTACAAGTGGAATGGTTACGAGTTTACCTTTTTAGGTCGCCAGAACTTTCAAACACATAAGGGTTTTGCAGAACTCGGTGTGTCATTTCCGATTTGGGGCAAAGTTCAGGGGTACGCACAATACTCAGCGGGTTATGGTAAGAGTTTGATCGACTATGATCATAATCAGCAGCGGATTGGTGTTGGTATTGCAATCAACGGTGTTTTGTAGTTTTTCGTAGATGGATAGAAATTAACACTGGCAATTGAAATTTCAATATTTAGAATGCGAGGCTGAAATTGATTTCTAACCTAGAGTGATTTTATGCTTCGTGATTACACCTTCGATTGTCTTGTAACTATGCCTCGCCATGAGCTGGAAGAGTTTAGTGCTCGTATGATCAGTAAAATGGTGCCAGAAGACGTGATGAATGAGCTGTTCACTTTTGATCAAGAAGAAGTGGATAGTGAAGACCGCATGTTGTCTGCACGTCTTGATGCAATGCTACGCATGACAGCAATCGCACTGAGTGAAATTCAACAAGCGTTTGATGACTCAGACAACGCAAAGCAAAATAGCGAGCGAATGACGCGATTGGTGCTTTGGCATTTCTACGCGATCTCATTCCGTTTGGAAGAGGCCATCACGCTAGAAACACACTGTGCTCTAGTGGAAAAACTAATCGAAAATGCACCTTCGGATGTTTTTGCGTGGGTAAAAACATTGACGGAGCTGCTGCACACTTACGCTGAAATCAACGCGAAAGAGAATCCTCAAGACTAAACACCTGTCGTTTATCGTTCAGTAAATTAGAAACAAGGCGAGCCATTTGGTTCGCCTTGTTTTTTCGCGTCAGATAAACCTTCGGGTTTGAAATACCAAACAAGCCTAGACTCAGATTTGTTCGTTCACTAGCGAACGGCGTGATTCCTTCTTACACTAAATCAAGGTGTTTGTTGCTAAACAAGCAAATGCATGACTAAGTCGTGTATTGTTTTCCACTTAAATGCGGATAATTTATGTCGAAGAACCTTCTGGTTTTTAAATTGGAACCGACTATTGAGCGTGTACGCTTTCCAGCTGAGCTTCATCTATCTAAAGGAAGTGAACGATGGATCCGTTAACGCAAGGTTTATTGGGTGCAGCTTTGCCACTGGCCGTGAGCAACAAGCGAAACCTTGCAGTTGTTGGCGTGTTGGGCGTGGTCTCTGGGATGGCTCCGGATTTAGATGTGCTCATCCGTTCTTCAACTGATCCTTTGCTGTATTTGGAATACCATCGCCAATTTACTCACTCGCTCTTGTTTATCCCGTTTGGTAGTTTCATTTGTGCTTTGGTGTTGTATCCATTGTTCGCAAAAAAGCGAGGACTAAGCTTCCGGCAGAGTTGGTTTTACTGCGCGCTTGGTTATAGTACCCATGCGTTATTAGACGCATGCACCAGTTATGGAACACAGCTTCTATGGCCGATAAGCAACACGCGTTATGCTTGGAACACTATTTCGGTAATCGACCCCGCGTTCACACTCCCTATTTTAATATTGCTTTTGTTTGTTGCACTGAAGCGAAGCCCAAACTATGCCCGCATTGCATTTTTATGGTGCCTGGCTTACCTAAGTCTTGGAATGATCCAGCGAGATAGAGCAGAAGTAGCTGGTTGGGAAATCGTCAAAGAGCGACAACACAACGCTATACAATTAAAAGCCAAACCAAGTTTCAGCAATCTTTTGGTTTGGAAACTAATTTATGAAACGGAAGAGAGCTACTATGTAGATGCCGTAAGGGTGGGGCGTTCAATAAAAATTTACCCTGGCGAATCAACTCCAAAGTTAAATATAAAAGAGCAATTTCCGTGGCTAAACCCGCAATCGCAACAAGCAAAAGACATCGAACGTTTCCGTTGGTTTTCAAACGGTTTTGTAGCGAAGGATCCGAATAATGAAATGCGAATTGTTGATATGCGTTATTCCATCGTACCAAATCAAATTAATGCGTTATGGGGCATCAATCTATCCCCAAAAGCCAGCGCAGACGCGCACGTTGAATACACTGCTCATCGAGGAAGTACTGCAGAAGATCGCCAAGTTTTTTTCAACATGCTTACGGATTTTGAGTGATGGCTTTACTTTGGATACCGATGCGGTGTCGTAATAACCATTACGTAGACTGAAAGTCCTTTACTAGGGTCGGCTTGCTAGCGAAGAAAATTTTGCCAAACAGGGACTTGTACTTCCAGCCAAGAGACAAAAGCCGTTTAGCTAAGTTCTTGTTTTCAATGATTGCAACCTCAACACCTTGGTAGTGGTAAGGATTGCTTTTGATGTAGTCGATAAATGCAGTAAGCACGCCTTGCCCGCGAATGGAGGGTGCAAAGTTGACTGCTACAATAGAAAAGCGTTGGCTACCTGCTGGGCAACGGACTAAACAGTGCCCAAGAGGATGAGTAATAGTCTCAGAAAATTCAGGAAAAGGGCGAGACTCAAGCTCTTGAGAAAGCGCATCGTATCGCTGACATAGATAAGAAAATAGTTGTTTCGCTTCGCTGTTCATATCGGTGCCGCTTTTGTGTTGCTTGGTTTAAAGGCATTGATGTCTCAAATATTGTAACCATAGATAGCAACACAAAACGCGGTAAACTTTTTCAGTAATGATTTCCTATTTTTGAAACCTGAATTATTACAAATGAAGCTGATTGGGTTTTATATGGTAGTTGTGAACGAGTGTTTCTAGTTGAAGGGAGAATACGCTGGTTACTGGAATTCCTTTGTTAAAAGACGAGCTGCTTGGTTTAATGCCGCTCGTTTAACTGCGAGTGGCATCTTTTGTATTTCGTCACCTTGTACAGCGACGATGGGACATGATGTGGGATCTTCTACCCTAGCTCTTCATGGTCTAAATTATCTCATTAACCACTCAGAGCTAGATTCTTAGTCTCGCCAAGGCTCGCTGGACTGACACAAAAACATCGTTAAACTCCTGTTATTAAATTATTTGGTCCGCCTTTGCTTACTTTTGAACGCTTAACTAGGCGTTACTCCAAGTGCTTAAATTGCAATGCCACAAGTCGCTGATACAACTCACAGCTTTGCATTAATGATTGGTGGTTACCGACATCGACTAACTCGCCATTGTCGAGCACCGCAATTTTATCCGCATGTTGGATAGTCGAAAGACGATGAGCAATAATCAGCGTTGTGCGTCCTTTCATTAGAGCTTCAAGTGCTTGTTGAACGTGATGTTCACTTTCACTATCAAGGGCGCTGGTAGCTTCGTCTAGCAGTAAGATTTTTGGATCTTTTAGAATCGCGCGAGCAATCGCAATACGCTGCTTTTGTCCGCCCGATAGCCTAACGCCGCGCTCCCCTAAAAAGCTGTGATAGCCTTCGGGAAGCTTCTCAATAAACTCATGGGCATGGGCTTTTTTCGCGGCTTCGATAACTTGTTCATCCGTCGCTTCAGGATTACCGTAGCGAATATTATGGAAAACATCATGGCTAAACAGCGCTGGTTGTTGTGGTACGAGCGCCATTTGACGTCGAAGCTCGTTTGGATCGAACTGTCGAATATCTTCACCACCAAACAACACTTGCCCTTTTTGCGGATCATAAAAGCGTTGCAGCAGTTCGAATAGTGTTGTTTTACCGGCACCAGAAGGGCCGACCAACGCCAACACTTTTCCTTGTTCAGCAGTTAGATTTAATTCTTTGATTGCTGGTTGATTTGGTCGAGAAGGGTAGTTGAAACTCACCGAATTAAAGTTAACCTCAGCAGGCATGTCGGAACGGACAGGCAAATAGTTGCTTGGCGCTTTAATATCACTGTCTACTTGAAGGATCTCAATCAGCCGTTCGGTAGCACCTGCGGCTCTTTGCAATTCACCCATGACTTCGGAAATGGTTGCAGTCGATGAGGCAACCATAATGGCATAAAACACAAATGCGGCTAGGTCACCCGCAGACATTTTTCCGTGAATCACATCGCTGCCGCCTATCCAAAGCATGCCTGAAATCGCGCTGAACACAATCACAATAACGCCTGATATCAGGATCGCGCGCTGTTTTACTCTCTGTCTGCCTACTTCATAAGCTTTTTCCACCTCGACAGCGAAAGCCGCTCGTTCATGCGACTCTGAGCTAAAACTTTGCACGGTTTTAATATGTTCTATCGCTTCTCCAGCGTAGCTTCCGACATCGGCCATTGAGTCCTGACTTTGGCGAGAGAGAGCACGCACGCGTCGTCCATAAAACAAAATCGGAACCAGAACCAAAGGCACAGAAGCAAGCACAATCAGCGTGAGCTTAACGTTGGTAGCGAATAACATAATGATGGCACCAAAACACATCAAAGCGCTACGCATCGCCATCGAGAACGATGAACCAATAATGCTTTGCAGCAATGTGGTATCGGTAGTCAGGCGCGACATTATGTCGCCGCTACTGTTGGTCTCAAAATAGCTCGGATGCAGCGTAATCACATGGTTAAACACCGCAAGGCGAATATCCGCACTAACGCGCTCACCTACGGAAGAGACAAGGTAAAAGCGAAAGAAAGTCCCAATGGCAATACACAATGTTACACCGACAATAAACTGAATCGCATTGGTAAGCTCTTGCAGTGATTGCTGAGCAAAGCCTTGGTCGATAAGAATACGTACTCCATAGCCAACGGATAACGTCAAACTTGCTGTCGCGACAAGGGCAACCAAGGCCGCCGCAACCCGCCATTTATAGGGTGCAATAAAGGTGTTGAGTTTAAGAAGAATGCTGAGATTTTTGTTATTTTTTCTGCTCATGAGTGACTCAAAAAGCGTTTTAGGTACCTGGCATAGTAAGCCAGTTTGGTTGGTGAGACCAGCGAACTACCGCGTTCGGATTAGGAAATTCACTGGGATAACCAATATCGCATGTATATCGAAAATCACTTAAACGTCGAAGAGACTAGAATCAGCTTTTAGTTCGGAGGGTGTTACGCACGGCTTTTGGCGAGTAGCAGGTCGACTTTTCCTTTGGCTGTTTTACTGACCGTTTGCATCAACTGAAAACTTGGTTTTTCGACGCCTGAGTTTTCTATCCCTTCGACCATTAAGAGCCAAAGCTTGGCTGTCATTTGCGCATCGGCTAGTGCACGGTGGAAAACACCGTCGTTGTCGATATTTTTATAGCGAACAAGTTCACCTAGCTTATGTGATGGGGCTTCTTGAATGAGCCGTCTTGCTACCAGTAAGGAGCAAGCAAACTCACCCGAATAACCACAGTTGATTCGTTCAAGCTCTGCATCTAAAAATCGTTTATCGAAGGACGCGTTGTGAGCGACAAGGTTCTCGCCAGCAATGAACTCACTAAATGACGCCATTACCTCTTCGCAGCTTGGTGCCGATCGCAACATATTGTTGGTAATGCTGGTGTAGTTCTCAATGAAAGAACTCACTCTGAAACCGGGATTCATGAGTTGCTGAAAACTATCTACAACCTCGCCATTGACTAACTTTACTGCACCAATTTCTATTGCGCGATCACCTAAAGTAGGAGAGAGACCTGTGGTTTCAAAGTCGAGTACGACCACAGAGTTTGCTTGAGGCATAAAATTTTCCAGCTGAGTAATATTGCGCAAGAGTATTATCGAAAGCGACAGAAAAAGAAAGGCGAACACAATGGTGAATATCTGTCTATCTTTACTCCACAAAGTCAGTGTTCGTCGTCCACTGTTTATGGACAGGTACGTTCTGGCTTACCCATCGCGGCTTGTGCGGTAGCCTTATATTTCAAATGTTTTTCGGCTTTTCGATTCATTTCAATTAAGCATTAACTTTCGATACAACATACTGATTATAAATTGATTTTATAAATCAACTTCGGCATCATTCACGGCTTGATTTTGAGGATGAATATCATCATAGCAAAAAATTAGAACAACTTATAATGCGAGGCTAGGGAACGATGGAAACAATAAAAAATCACTATTTAGATATACCTGAAGAAAGAAAATTGCGTATTTTTCGTGAGGAAGATGAAGATTTTTACAACTTCTGGGAAGAAATGCTTGATGAAAAACAATCTTTTTATCAGCAACCTCTCAAAAGAATGAAAGGCGACGCTTGGTATTCGCTTGATTCATTCTTCACTGCTTCAAAATACGGACAACATCAGGCCTCGCCAGCTTATATAAAAAGAGCACTTGAGTTACTGAATAACGTGTACTTGCTGGCCAATCATTCAGACAAAGTGGTTGAATTCTCCGTTGGGCACCGACACTTTTCGGAAGTAGGTAACCGTTCTGTTGCAGAAGGAACAATGGATGCATGGTTGGATGAAATCTGTTTAGCGATGGCTGCGAGAGATTGGCGCTGCGTAGAGCTGATGACCATCATGGATGAGTCGTTAGTGCGTTTAAAAGATCCATTCGATGTTGCGCTAGTCGAGTTCGTTAACGGTGTATTTAGCAATTCATCAGCGTTACCAGAGTTATTGCAAACTGTGATGGAGAAATCCTCCCCGCAATACTTAGAATCAACCAGAGTGCCATATGTACACTCTTTGTTTATTCCATTTGTGAATGTGTTTGTTGCCATTATCGATGGCGATGAGGCGCATTATCAAGAAGCACTGAGAGATGCGTTAGAGGCGCATTACCAGTTCTACATGAATGAAGATGTTCGTTATTCGCCAAAAGGGAATGTTTCTTTGAAACTGATTGGTCTTGCTGCATTGGCATACGATAAGTATGGCTGGACAATTCCAGAAACCGCATATTTGCCAAAGTGGCTCGTTTACGGTGAGCATGATCTCTGTTCTAAATAAATCATTAATGGAACACCTTATGTAGTGTCTGCGGCAATGCCGTTCGATGAAAGGTTGGCGCAGCTGCGGGCTCTGTTTGAGCGAACAAAACAAATCTACAAGATCATTGATGAGTTCCCATCTTTGGCGGTAAGACCAACCCAGCCTCAAGCAAATATGTTGCACCTTATCCTGCCATTTAGCTGCGAAGAGTTGAAAGAACTCCAACACACGTTTGCCACGGAAAAGGGCATTTGGTTTGGTAACCCGCAAGTCACGGCACATCCAAATCAATCGATTGTTGAATGGTATATTGGTGACTACCTGCTCAATCTTGGTGATGACGAATTAAGGTCGTTTTTCAATCAGTTACTCGGTAAGAAGGCATAAACTTATCAATATGCGAGCTTACTAACACGCCATACGCGACACTTCATGTATTCTTAATTGAAGCGAAGAAGAGGATTTATAAATGTCAAAAAGCTCCAAGCTTCACAATGAAGACAAACTGGTTAAGAAGGCACTAGAGATTGGTGGGAAGATGGCGAAGCTACAAGGCTTTGACCTTCCTCAGTCACCACAACCTCTGAGAGTAAAAGCGATTTACCTATTCTTGGTCGACGCCAAACAGATCACGCCACTACCGGAAAGCAAGCTAGACGGCGCAAGCATCAAACACCGACTGGCAGTCTGGATACACAGTGCATTGCCAGACAACGACCCTCTAAAGTAGAAAACCTCAACAAGTCACACAGGGTATTTATTAGCAAGGCGAGCCAAATGGTTCGCCTTGTTTGCTCTTGGCAAGTGCACCGAGGTCTTTTGGCGTGGCGGTATCATTGATTTACAAAACAGAATCAAAATGACTAAAGATAAATCCCGAGAAGCGCTACAATGCAGGTGTTGCGAGAGTGCAACCAAGATTACTCATTTACAGAAGCCTTGAAGTAACCATACATGTCTAAAGATTTCGAATTCACTACAGAATACACACTCGACAAGCCATTTTTTGCTGAGTGTTATGATCAAACTAGCCAGCCAGTTAAGTTCCCGCAAGCGTATTTGAAAGGGATCCTCTTTCTAATTTTTGGTGTGGTTTTATTGGAGTTTGAACTGCTACCTAACGGTTACGTCGGTTGGTTCTTTATCGTATTGAGTGTGATTGAAGCGTGCAGCGTTTACTTCAAAAGAACTTGGTGGCTGTGGCGTCAAACCATCAGCTCAAGCCGCGGCAGTAAAGTGGTGTTTGAAGTGAATGCAGATGGCGTGCGCTACAAAAGCGGTAAAGTTGACCGCAGCCTCGCTTGGAATGAAATCGACCAACTCGAACAAACTGATTTGGGCTTTATCCTTCACCTTGGTAAACAACGCCAATACATCAGCAAATCTTGCTTAAACGAAGAAGTGATCACGTTTATGGTAGAGCGGCACGCGGCATCAAAAGAGAGTGACCCGTCCTGATATGGGTTGACACTTTTTAACTAAAACGCTCGATGTACTTCATCGGGCGTTTTGTATTTTAAAG